>JAQSCZ010000009.1 GCA_029945665.1 bacterium
TAGAATGTCCACTGCGTTGAACATCAAGAAAAACTGTTGGTATTTCAGCAAAATAAGCCAAGCCTAAAAACTCATTCATTAATGACAGGCCGGGTCCGCTGGTAGCAGTAAATGAACGCGCACCATTCCAATTGGCACCTATCACCATACCGATTGCGGAAAGCTCATCCTCGGCTTGAATAATGGCTACATTTCGTTTACCAGTAATAGGGTCAATTCTGTAAGCATCTGCATAATCCATGAAGGCCTCCACGACCGAAGTTGAAGGCGTGATAGGATACCATGCGGCAACTGTAGCACCTGCATAGATGGCACCTAAGCCACAGGCCGAGTTACCATCAATCATAATTTTATCTCCAATCAAATCGCGTCTTTCAACATAAAAATTCAAAGGATAGTTAAAATTTTGATGCACATAGTCAACACCCATTTGTAAGGCTTTAATATTAGGCGCAATGAGTTTCTCTTTGCCCTTAAATTGTTCACCCAAGAGGCTTTCAAAAACAGTAAAATCAATATTCAAAAGTGCTGATAATGCACCAACATAAATAATATTTTTAAACAGCTGTCTTTGACGGGCATCTGTGAATGCATTATTACACATTTCCATTAATGGAATAGCAAGATAATTGATATCCTCGCGAATATATTCTGCATTTAATTTTTTAGAACTATCGTATAAAAAATAACCACCAGATTTTACATTCGCCACGTCAGCCATCATGCTTTGTGGATTAACTGCTACCATAAGATCAACACCTTCGCGTCGACCGAGATATCCTTTTTCACTTACCCTTACTTCATACCAAGTTGGCAATCCTTGAATATTTGAAGGAAATATATTTTTGGGTGTCACAGGAATACCCATCCTGAAAATCGACTTGCAAAATAAATAATTAGCACTGGCCGAACCTGTGCCATTTACATTAGCAAATCTTACCACAAAATCGTTAATTTTAGTTTCTGTTAAAGACATCCTGTATGGGCTTTTGTTATGTTATAAAAAAATTTCTGCATATCCCAAGCTGAGGTTGGGCAGCGCTCGGCACATAAACCGCAATGCAAACAGACATCCTCATCTTTCACCATTACGCGGTTGGTTTTTAAGGGTCCAGAGACGTATAAATCCTGACTCAAATTCAATGCTGGTACTTTCAAATTATTTCGCAAATCTGTTTCATCCGCATTGTTTGTAAAAGTAATGCAAGCGGTTGGGCAAATATCAACACAGGCATCACACTCAATGCATTTATCATCTGTAAAAACGGTTTGTGCATCGCAGTTCAAACAGCGTTGTGCCTCTTTAAAGCCTTCGCTCAAACTGTAACCAAGTTCTACTTCTTTTTTGCGGTTTGTTAAAGTCACTTTTTTATCTGCTTGTGCGACAATATATCGGTTATCAGTAACCACTTCGCTTTCGTAAGCCCATTCGTGTAAGCCCATTTTTTGACTTACCAAATTCACATAAGGAGAAGGGCGATTGGTCAGGGGTTCGTTACGACACATTAAATCTATTGAAATTGCAGCTTGGTGACCATGAGCAACAGCTGTAATCACGTTTTTAGGACCCCATGCCGAATCCCCTCCAAAGAATACTTTAGGATTGCTAGAAACAAAAGTTTTTTCATCAACAATAGGCATATTCCATTGGTCAAATTCAACACCTGCGTCGCGCTCAATCCATGGAAAACTATTCTCTTGTCCGATAGCTACTAATACATCATCTGCCTCAATAAAAACATCAGGTTCGCCTGTTGGCATTAATTTTCTTTTACCATTCTCAATTACGGCTTTTACCTTTTCGAATGTCATGCCGGACAGCACCCCATCAGTCACAACAAATGATTTAGGGACATGGTTATCAATGATAGGAATATCTTCGTGTTGGGCATCCTCTTTTTCCCAAGGCGAGGCTTTCATATCGGCAAAAGGACTTCGCACCACGACTTTTACAGCTTCGCCACCTAATCTGCGAGCCGTTCTGCAACAGTCCATAGCCGTATTTCCACCACCTAATACAATTACTTTTTTTCCAATTTTATTAGTATGTTCGAAAGCCACAGAAGCCAGCCAATTAATACCAATGTGAATATTTTTTGAGGCTTCTTGTCTACCTGGTATTTCCAAATCGCGACCTTTGGGTGCACCTGTACCAACAAAAACAGCATCGTATCCCTTTGCCAAAGTATTTTTCAAACTGTCTACATAATGATTGAAATGACTGTGTATACCTAAATCTAAAATAAAATTGACTTCTTCGTTTAATACCGTTTCGGGCAATCGAAAAGAGGGAATTTGACTGCGCATAAAACCGCCGCCTAATTTTTGTTCATCATAAACATGTATCTCATATCCTAGTGGAGCTAAATCGCGAGCCACTGTGAGTGCCGCAGGACCGGCTCCTATTAAGGCTATTTTTTTACCATTGGGCTTAAATGGACCTTGAGGCATCAGGTGCTTGACATCGCCTTTATTATCGGCTGCCACGCGTTTTAAACGACAAATAGCTACTGGCTCTTCCTCCACCCTGCCCCGGCGACAAGCAGGCTCACATGGCCTATCGCATGTTCTTCCTAGTACACCAGGGAAAACATTTGAATCCCAATTAACCATATAGGCTTCGGTGTATTTTTCTTGGGCAATAAGGCGTATGTATTCTGGCACAGGGGTGTGTGCAGGACAAGCATACTGACAATCCACTACTTTATGAAAGTATTCAGGATCTTTTATATTGGTTGGCTCCATGATTTAAGTATATTATTAGGACTATAATAAATCATTAAAAAAAATCTCCCCCCTTTCTGCACGTTTACTCTTTACCACAGGTGAAAGAAAATCGTTAACAATTTTGTAAAAATAGGATATTTCAATATACAAAAATCAGAATGGTAAAAATTATTTGTTTTTTTTGTTAATAATATTGAGATTTTGTAATTTTTTATAAAAACCATTTTTGGCTATTGTTTTACAATGTGATTCAAATAATCATACTGAGCTTAAATACACAAATCTTATCGCGAGCCACGCACTTCGTCATACTGAGCTTGTCGAATGTATAGACGAAGTGAACGACAATTATTAGCTTTAGTCAACACTTTTGAGTGCGCTAAGGTCAGGCATAGTCGCGCTTCGACAGGCTCAGCATGACCGACATTGGGGTTAGCTCTATTGGTGCGTAAGTTTTAGCATGGTTGCGCTTCGACAGGCTCAGCATGACAGCGATTGGGTTACTTTAAATTTGTGTTTGTTTTGAAAACTTGAGGTTGTCTATACAAATCTTATCGCGAGCCACGCACTTCGTCATACTGAGCTTGTCGAATGTATAGACGAAGTGAACGACAATTATTAGCTTTAGTCAACACTTTTGAGTGCGCTAAGGTCAGGCATAGTCGCGCTTCGACAGGCTCAGCATGACCGACATTGGGGTTAGCTCTATTGGTGCGTAAGTTTTAGCATGGTTGCGCTTCGACAGGCTCAGCATGACTGAAAGTTGTTTGAAATACTTTTGATTTTAGCATGCTAATTTTTCTTTAACATCATAAAAAAATTTTTAAAGATCAAAATAAAGATCAATTTCGAAAAATGAAAATGATGTATGTATATATTTTAGAATGTTCTGATAATTCGCTCTACACAGGTGTAACCAATGATATTGACAGACGCGTTGAGGAACACCAGAATGGAAGCAATAAGGAGGCCTATACATATTCCAGAAGACCAGTAAAACCGGTTTATTCAGAATTTTTCACTAACCCAACAGATGCTATTAATTTTGAAAAACAAATAAAAGGATGGAATAGAAAAAAGAAAATTGCTATTATTAAAGGCGACTTTAAGGAACTAGTTAAATAATCCAATCGCAATAAAACGGCGAAATAACTGCTATTCGATTTCCACTAACACCGGCTGCAATCGCTGCAGTTCTTCCAATACTGGACGGACCAAAGTATGCACCTCGGCACCTTGTCTTAAAACGGTACGACTTAATTGCGCTTTTTTCCAATGCTGCAGGCCTCGGTATAAGAAAAATTTACTCATGTGATAATGGAATTTAAAACAACCTTGATAGTCGACGCCCATTAAACCATAAGGAATGGTATGATCTGATTTCAAACAGGCTGTAATAGCGGCAGTATAAACAGTTGGACCGGTCATGCTGTGCACATCATTTGGAAAAGCATCATGTTTTAGATTATCTATCATTAAGTCCATTGCTTTCTTTAAAAACGGATGGCCAGAAGCAAATATCAACGCCCATTGAACACATACACCAGGATGTGTTTCCATTGCAATTAAGGCTTCGTCATTTTCCTTAATAAAAGTATGAAATGGGGCTATGGCTAAACTATCTATATCTAAATAAATACCACCTCTTTTATACAAAATGGCATACCTAAAAAAATCAGCTTTAGCCGCTCCTATATCAATTTTTTGATAAAGGCTAAGCACTTCATCACTATACTCAGCAGCAATAAAATCTTCAATGCGTTGATCATCATAAAATTCATATTTATAATCGGGATTTTTCTTTTTTAAACGTGCAATGTGCCATTGTGTGATAAAAGGTAAATCAGCAGTTTTGAAGGTTTGGTAAATAACTTTTGGAATAGACATAAGGTATAAAGATTAAACAATTGGATGGATTCAGTAATTTAGAAAACAGCAACCTACCTGTCTTCCAATGAACCATTAAAGAAACGCGGTAAATGACTTTCATATCAGGCTAACGAAGCCTTATTGCTCAATATTGTAACACCGATTTTCTATGACAAAAATATGACGAAGTATTCAACTAAATCAAAGGTTTTTATCTTCTTTTTACATCAGAAGTATTTCATAATTAATGCTTACTAAAATAAAAAATCCCCTGCAAAATTGCAGGGGATTTAATAAAATATTTTATCAATTATCCTTTCACCAGCTTAATCACTTGGCTTTGATTGCCTATTGTAATTTTTACAAAATAAATACCTGGTAGTTGCGGGGTCAAATCAATTTCTAATTCATTCCCTGGCAAAGTATAAAACTCAACTATCTGACCTATTGCATTGGTAATTTCTATTGATTCAAAATTTTCAATTCCTGCAATTACAAAAACACCCGAGCTTGGATTTGGAATGGCATATATAGCTTTTGTATAACTAGCATTTTGCAATCCAAGTACGTTTAAATTCCGATCTATGCAAGTTTTGCAGCCCGCAATAGAAGTAGCACATAACCGAACAATATAGTTACCATCGGTTGAATATTGATGCGAAGGATTCTGTTCAGTTGTTGTATCGCCATCTCCAAATTCCCAATGCAATTGATTAATACTGCCCGACCCAATATTTGAAGAATCTGTAAATTCAACAGTTCTGCTACCCTTTTTAATAAATGTAAACCAAGTAACAGGTAAAGGCTGAATTTGCAGTGGTTGCCATACAGTATCTTTGCAACCACCACCATTTGAAACTGCCAAACGAACAGTGTAATTTGTGGCTGCTGCATAAATATGGGTAGGATTTTGTATGGTAGAGGTTCCTGCATCTCCAAATGACCATGCAAACGTTGTAGCACTTGTACTATTATCTTTAAAACTGGTTGCATCTCCCTTACACAAGCCACTTAGAACACTAAATGCAGCTTTTGGTTTATCGTTAACAGCTACATTGTAGGTAGTTGTATCCTTACATCCAAATGCATTACCTTCTATAACTTGCAAAACCCCTGTTCCGATTGTATCCCATAATAAAAGCACTGAATTGGTATTTTTACCACTTATTATATTGCCCCCAATAGCGCTCCATGCATAAATATTGCCTGTATTTAATTTAGCATTATAAGTCACATTATCGCCGTTGCAAACAGAATTAGAACCAGTAACAATGGAAATAGGCACAGGATTAACAGTCACCTTAACAGTATCATTCGCACTGCAACCTGTAGATACAATTGTTTTCTTGAGCAAGTATGTTGTTGTAATTTTAGGGCTCACTATTGGATTTGCACTTGAGGAGGCATAACCACTAGGAATGCTGGTCCAACTGTATGTAAATCCAGTTTGCGCCGCTTTTCCGATGGTCGCTTTTCCGCCTGGGCAAAAGGCTACATCTGAGCCAGCATCCGCAATTGGTTTTGAATTGATAGTAACATCGACACTATCCATTTTAGTGCATCCCGTTGCGCTGTTTGTTACCTCCAGAATATAGGTGCTATTCACTTTCGGTTTCGCATAAATCTGTGCAGAAGTTCCAATAACACTATTTGCCAAATTCGTCCATTGATAGGTTAATCCGGTGACGAATGTAGTACCAATTAAAATTGAATCACCCAAACAAACACTTTGATTTGCCCCAGCATTTGCTATTGGCAATGCCCTAATTGTCCGATTTAAAATAATTGAATCATTGAAGGCAATTGCATCTGATTGTCCATTAGGCAATATTGCTTTTACAATAAATTTAGGATTAGTAATTCCAATAAAATTAAAATCCCCAATGACAACAGTATCTCTTTTATTCGTTGCTAATTGACCCTTCCAACTGAATGAATTCTGTGCAACACCATTTACCCACCATTGAATGATTGCCGTTTTAAGTGTATCATTTCCGGAATTTTTTATAACAGCTTCTACATCTAATCTACCCGCACAAGTGCCATTTAACGGCTTAGTGATTGCCACTATTCCAGCATCATTATTCGAGAGTTTAAACTCATCTGCACCTATGTCTGGCGCAATGCTATTCCTAATTTCTCCATCAAAATCTACAGTAACCCCTGTTATTGGCGAGCCTACACTTTTGAGGTTAGGATTAATGATGTGCAAGTCTGTTCCGGACTTAAACATAGGATCTATAGAGAATGAATTACCGTCCTTACTTGTTGCTGCAGTAAGCGATGACAAATCGCTATAACTAACTCCCCAATAGGCAAACTGCGTTCCTTTAGCATAGAAATTATTATTGTTACTAACGCTTATGTGATTGGCCGCAAATAGATGAACCACCTCGCCACCTTCCATCACAATATTATTATTTCTCAAAACAATATTACTCGCCGAGCTCTTATTAGAATTAATACCTGCATTGGTGGCAAGGTTTGAATTAAAATAAATGCTATTGAATACAATGTTTTGATACTCTATAGCGTCAAAAGAAATACCGCGTCCAGATGGTTTTATAATCATATTATTGGCAATTACACCGGGCATAGTAGAGGTGGCATTGCAACCATTCAAATAAATTGCATTTTGGGTATTGTTATCCTTGAATAAATTTCCATTAATTTCTATGGCCATGTCACAGTCTTGCATATAAATATCATTCGTGCCGGTATCTGCAACATTCACATTTTGAAATATATTGTTCCTAATTATTGCGCTGTCATTGTAACTCAGTTGCAAGGCATTTTTATACGCTCCAGAAAATACATTTCCAACGATGGTGGTTGCTTTTTCATGTGAAGCAAGAGTCCCTTGGTAATTCATGCTTTGATGGCCATATAAAATCGCATTATTTCTAAAAACATTATAGTTATCAATCCCTTGATCGGACCAAATGTTGATTGCGCTTGCATTGGCGGTAGTTAAACTAAGGCCTATCATCCTGCAATTCGCAAATGTATTGTGATTAGAACCATTCAGGATATGAATCACTTGGGCATAAATATTGGTTCCTGTTCTTTCAAATGTAATGCCTTTGAATGTTACATAATCCGCACCTCTCAATTGCAAAGCAGCATTGTTAGAGCCATTGGCTATGGTTGAAGCAAGTGATATTTTTACTTTAGAACTATCTTTGTTAACACTTTGAAAAACCACTGGACTATTCACTCCCATGCCAGCTAGCTGAGCAATGCCCAACTGTTCATTGTAAGTACCATTAAATACATTGAAGGTTACAGCTCCACAAATTCCCCTTTCAGTCATTGCCGTTACAGCTTGACTGAAGGATTTATAATTAGAAATATTTGTATCACCAATTGTATAGGCGCCAGACATGGCAGCGTATTTCGTTACTTTTAATGTATCGTTATTATTTTTACCATCATTTGAACCATTGGGTTTAGTTGACCAAACCTTAAAGGCATAAGCAGTATTGCCCGCAAATGTAAATGCACCTAAAACAACTGCAGGAGAGGAGGCACCAGGGGCCACTTTACCAGTCCATGCTGTATTACTTTGTGCACTGCCATTTAACGTCCAAGCGATTGTCAAATTTTTAATAGTGTCAATTCCATAATTTTGAAATCTTATTTTCACATTTTGTTTACCAGCGCAAAATAAGCTAGGACTATCGACAGCCGAAATACCTGCGTCAAGCGTAATTGGAAAGAATTCATCTGAGCCAATATCTGGCGTAGATGAATTTCTTGACTCATTGTCTATATCGAATAATATTTTAGGATACGGCATCGCCTTGCCATTGACAGCAATATTCGAGACATGTAAATCACTATTGCTAACAAACCCAGGATCAAGACTTAAGCAATTGGCAACCTTACCTGAGGCAGATTGGAAGCTTGAAAGCGATGAATACTTTACCGTATTCCAATAAGAGGAATAGGTTCCAGCGCTATAAATATTGTTATAGTCTAAACTATCAATATTCGCATAATTTACGGCATCCCTCACATCTACAGCATAACCAGCACCCTTGTTAATTAAATTATTATTTACTATGTTTAGATTTGAGTTGGTGTAGGTTCCAGAATATTGAAAATAGGCCGCTCCTTCTGCAAGTGAATTATTAATCAAAACATTGTTATAGAAAAAATTCATATAATAACAATTATACACGGCCAAACCGGTGCAACTGCCAGTGCCTCCAGAATTATAAATTGAATTGTTATAAATCATTGCTGGAGCTGCCGCGGAGCTGGTATTACTGGCAATTACCAAGGCACGACAAACTTGTGCATTAACCGCAGTCATTGAAATTTTATTGTTATTTATGACCAAACCTGGCGATGTTTCAACCCTTAAAGCATACGATGTATAATGACCGCTTCCTGCGCCAAAATCGCCCAGATTTAATATATTCCCAGATATGCGCAAGGCGGTTTGACCAGTGGTATAAATGCCTGCCGAACCACTGGTATCAATTACATTTTTGCTATAATAAACACCTGTACAACTGTTTGCATTGTATACCCCATTATATCCATATAACATTCGATTTTGATTAAACTCAGCACTGTCGCCATTGCCTGTAAAATAAACACAAGATCCTATTCCATAATTGAATCCGAGTGATGAACTACTTGGCATTTTTCTCGCTTTCATTAAGCAACGAATGAACTTATTATTATCTGCATCATTCCCAATTTGAACGACCGTAGAATAGGTATTGGTTCCAGTGCGCTCCATACCAATCTGTCTAAAACTAATATAATCTGCTCCATTCAAAAAGACCACGTAATCATCTGTAGCAGAGGTGCCAGAGGCATAACGCAACAGGCACTTGGAACTATCGCCTTTTAATGATTTAAAAACAATGGTATTTGAATATGAAGTCCCAGAAATACTTGTAATATTTAAACTGGTATTATCATACAAAGTATCATAAACGGAAATAATCACTGGACCACTCACCCCCGAACCTTGGGCTGTTCCACCATCCGTTCGCGAACCGCTGATAAGATCACCAATTGCTGAAGTCCAGTCCTTGTAATTTGTATTACTAGCAGCCTTGGTTGGATTAATAGTGTAATTGCCACTTAACTGGCCATAACTTCCAATGGGAAGCAAAATTCCTAAAATGCACACGAATAGTATGCAAATAGCAGATTGATACCGTTCCATGATAATTAATATTTAATTGGTTAAAATTTATTCGATATACAATTTTAGGAATAAATAAAGCTTTTGATACCGCTTTCCTTAAATAATTAATTTAATTTGACACAAAACAAGCGATCTGTTATGATTAAATATCAACAAAATAGAAGGCTAACTTCTACAAATATTTAATTAAATAAGAATAATTTTTAGATAGAATAAAGAACTGCTTTGTCTATATCCTTAATGGCTTCTACAATTTGATTAACCTGCCACTTGACAATTCTGTTGGCATTTTTTTTAACCAATTCAGAGGTTTTATCATTCGACCAAGGTTGAATTGCTATAATTGGCTTTCCTAATTGTTTAGCTACTTCAATTTCCTTTTCAATCCAACGGTCGTAATATGGGAACACCCCTGCCAATATAATCAGACAAGTAGAACGTTTCAAATTTTCAGTAATTGCTAACAACAATTTTTGATCATTGCCGGTATCATTCACAGGATCTTTTTTTGGTATATATAAACTTTGATAATCCAACCCTACCTTGTCTAAAAATCTTATGATGGTATCTTTTGCATTATTGTAAGTCCAAGAATGACTAATGAATAATTTGTGTGGTTTCTGTATCATAATATTAGAAAATTTTTATTAAGGCTTCAATTAATAAAAGTAAATTAGTTTTGGACAAACTTATAGAAAAAACAAACCGGTAAAAAGCAATCGTCAGAAAAATCAAAAGTATTTAATACTTATACTATAAACAATTGTATTGTTGATATTTACATTAATTTTAAAAGTACTATTTACTCATAAGAGTATTAAATACTAAAAAAAGCTGACAAAAATTTGACAATACTTCCAGTTAAAACGACCATCTAATTGATTAACCTCTTAAAAACTAAGTTATTCTATTATTTTCATACTACTATTAAAAAAATCTAAAAAAAATATTTATCTAATATTCATTTCCATTTATCCATTTCATGGTATACATCACCTAATAAAGTCAAAATATTATGAAAATCATTCCATTCATGGTGCTATTTAATCTATCGTTTGTAATAAATGCTCAGACAACGAAAACAATCAAACCCCGACCAGTAAAAGCCACTGTTTATTTAAGTGGTGCCGAAATCAGTTATTTAGAAACGCTCAATTTACCCATAGGAAACCATGAAATTACCATTGAAGGGGTTTCACCTTATGTCGATGAGAACACGATATCAGCGTATTTTAAAGGAGGCATTGTAATTGACACAAAAAAAAGTTTAAGATATCCTGAACCTCCAAAGAATCCAACACTCGAAGACAAATACTCTAAATACATCAATCGCATTTCAGACTCACTAGAAGAACTGGCTTACCTAATTAAAGATTGCACGAACAAACAAAGTGGTTTTCAAAGGGAGCGAACTCTTTTGTTAAACAATCGACTTATTAAAGGTGAATTTAACCGCGACTCATTGGCGCTATTAAAGTCGACGCTCGATTTATTGCGCACAAGACTTACCAATATTGATGAGGAAGAACTTTTAATTGAGCGAAAGGTTAGCCGATTTTATAAAACACAAAAGAATTTGAATCATCGAAAAACATATTATCAATTGCTGCAAAGTGAGGGCAGTCCAATGATTAATCCAGACATGTACAACCCGATTTACCAAATTATTGTAACCATTGAAACTGAACAAGCAGTTGTAGGCACGCTCAATTTGAAATACTATGTTGCCCAAGCAGGATGGATGCCTACTTACGACATTCAAGCATTGTCTGGAAAAGATAAAATACAATTGATATACAGGGCAAAAGTAACTCAGAATACTGGCCTCGATTGGAAGGATATCAATCTAACACTCTCAACGAGTAATCCGGCCATTGGCAATACAAAACCAATTTTATCAGAATGGAACCTGTATTTTGGCTATCCAAATAGTTATATCGATCAACTGAATAGTGGCAAACCAAAAGCGGCCATGAATTACAACAATAACATGAATTATAAATCGCTTGAGAAAAAATCTATACACTTAGATTCTATTGAAGTATCAACTGATGATGAAGGCACTCCCGCAATCCCTGTATTCACGGTTAACGACAATTTTCTGAGAACAGAATACGAAATCAAAACAAGGTACACGATTTTGAGTGACAACAAAGCCCACAATGTAATCATTAACAACGCTGAAATACCAGTTGCATTAGCCTATATGGCGGCACCCAAACTTGACAAAGATGCATTTCTAATGGGCAAAGTTGTGAATTGGGAAGATCTAAACTTAATACCTGGAGCGGCTAAAATATATTTTGACGAATCATACATAGGAACTACAAGTATTGACCCAGTAAGCACCAAAGATACTTTATACATCAATTTAGGAAGAGATAAATCCATCATTGTAAAACGCCAAAATATCAAAGAAAAATGCAAAGAACAATTGGTTGGAGACTATAAAGTAGTTTCTAAAACCATAGAAATTACAGTGCGAAATACAAAAGCTATAAGCCTAAATTTTGAAATTGAAGATCAAATTCCAATTACAACCGATCCGAATATCAAAATAAGTATGGGCGAAAATGACGAAGCTGCATACAATGCCATAACAGGCAAGCTAACATGGAAGATTAACATTAAACCTAAGGATACAAAAAAGGTGCGATTTACTTACGAAGTAAAATATCCAAAAGATAAATTTATTCCGAGTTTATAAATGTTATAAAAAAAGCAGACCATTGTCTGTTTTTTTTATTTCTTACAATATAAATTTATCTCACATAAAAATTAAATCCTTCAATAGAGTTCAACTTCACCTTGATCCTATTCAATTTGATATAGGTTAACGAATTGTTTACCAAATTAGCGGCCATGATATCACTTTTGTTAGCAAAATAAATATCTCCAGTATAATCTGTTGCAAAAATTAATTGACAAGTATTAGGTGTTATTGCTAAATTTTTTAAATCGAGCGGAATAATGGTCTGATAACGACTATCGAACATAAATATCTCTTTTATATCAATTGGAATTCCAGTTTCGTCGGTATACTGTGCAATTATATTGGTATTAAAATCCACGGGTTTTAATACAAATAAACTGAATGTCCCCAATTGATTCATCCGAATTTCGGCAGACATATTATTGCGTTGATTGGCTTTCACTTTTTCTCCAACAAAAGACAAGTATTCATCATAACGTGTTTTGTTATTTTGATCAAAGCTTTCATAACGCTGTTGCAAGGCATGTTGATATTTTTTATAAACATTATAGAATTTCTTGATATCCTTTTTAAGCGTTTTGTCATCTTGCGCATCGCTTATATAAGCTGTGAGCTTTTTATAACCATCAATATATTTTAAAAGTATAGTTACACTATTTTGACCCATTTTATAATCGACGCGAACATCTTGGTATTTATAATTTTTAATAAAATTATCAGTTAACTCTCTTTTATCTTCAATGTTAGTTTTAACGTTAAAATTAACATTCTTCAAACACTTCAATTCAGTAAATATTTGTTGCTCCGTTCTATCAATTAATTTAAAATATTGACGTTCTTTAATTCGCTTTTTAGGTGTTACTTTTTGTAACTTAACCAATGCCTTCCCATTCTTAACCCGAATCCCCACTAGCTTACCTGATTTGTTATAATCCTTAGTCCATGTGCGGTCTAAATTGGTGTACATACCCTTGTCATTAAACAACAATTGCTGATCGTACAAACGGTCGTTCAAAAAGTAATTTGCCTGCATTTGAAAACGCGTTTGGAATGACGCTGTATCAAACAACACATAATTAATCGCACTGTTTTGATTTTCAATTTTATAAAAATCAATGGGCTCAAGTGTACTATTAAAAATTGAATTATACAGTTCTAAATCTTGCCAAGAATAACTTTCATAATCATAAAAATAGGCCAAACTACTATCTTTAGTTACTGGCAAAATGGCCTTTATCTGATAATTAGGTTTCAAGCTAACTTCGCTTGTGGCAGTGGTAGCCTGAACATTAAGAATGAATTTATTATTATAAAATTGTTGCCCAACCTTTAAATTCACACCGCTGAATAACACATCAGAAGTGGTCATCAATTCGCACAACTTAATATATACTGGCTCTGTTACAGATTCGCTATTCAACGCTAAAAAGCTATGCTGTGCAATGATTAAACGCAAACCCGATTTGGTTGTAATTATAGCATTCTTAGTAGGATCAATTTTAAAGATTTCTTCCTTTGGTCTAATTTCGGTAACAGGGTATTTAAATTCAACTGGTGATGCAAAGCTAGGTTTGAACTCTTTGCGAAATGGCACAAAAAATTTCTCTTCTCCTTCAACCTCTTCTAACATATCAAGCTCCTTTTTTTCTACATATACTTGACCCTTATATAATTTTTCTAAATAAGCTGTTTCGAAGGCTGCAAGTTCACTCCCAGAAGACAAGTAGTGAACCAAAATACCAGACATTAAATCAAAATCTAAGGCAAAGGTTAATGTTACCTTTTCATCACTCAAATCATCTATTCCACCGTTTGAAAAAACAGATAAATTATCATAGACCATAAGATCACTCAAAAATCTTAAATTATTTATATTTTTAGGCAGGTCTGTTATTCTATCAACACTCAGGCCCAAGGTTCTTAAAACAACACTATACTTTAATTGGGCTGCAATTTCAAATAAAGTATTCGGTAAAAAATCTCCAATAAGATGTAGTTCCCTAATTCCGTTTAGATATTTTAATTCTTCAACTGATTCGGGCTTTCCATGAATGTACAAATAAAGTGTTTTCAAACTTTTTAAAGATTTCAAACTTTCCAGTTGTCCCAATTTACTTTCATCAATACTAAGATGCAGTATTTCAACATCCTGACATGAATCGAACACATGCAAGGAAAAGTCACCAACATAATTTTTAAGATTCAACTCTGTTAAATCATAAAAATTCTTTGTTTTATTAAGAATGGCTATTAAATCAACTGCAGACTCGATTTTAAGTCCATTTACAAAATTAAACTCATTGGATTGATGAAGAAAAGCAGTTGCTTCTTTTTCATTGGCAATATTAAGTTTATCGAATCTATATCGCTTTACATCCTTCAGGCTGTAATAATCACTCAATTGAGCCTGAGCTGAGAATGCAAAGAGACTATAGAAAATAAATGAAATGTATTTTTTGATCATGCTATGCCTAAATATTTAAGATATATTTTATAGTTTAATTTTATCTGCGCTTTAAAGGCAGTGCTTTGTTGCAAAGGTATTTTAATTTCAGCAGAAAAAGCCTGCTCTGAGCTATTAACGACAATCACTGTACTATATTGTTTACACAATTTATAAATCTCGTTCTCTAATCCAAATTCACAACTCAATTGATACACTTCCATAATTTTTTTTTCAATGATTTTACATTGGGCTAAACACCCTGCAGTTGCCGAGCCATAAGCCTCTATCAATCCTGGAACTCCAAGCAATGTACCTCCAAAATAACGCACAACCACAACTAAAATATTACTAATTTGCAAGCGTTGAATTTGACGGTAAATTGGTTTACCTGCTGTATTAGAAGGTTCGCCATCATCATTGGTGCGAAAATTTTGCTGATCATAACCCAATACCCATGCAAAGCAATGGTGTGATGCATCTGGATAAGTCTTTCTTAATTCGCTTAAGCAATTCTTAATATCAGCTTCGGTCTCTACAGGATAAGCATAAGCCAGGAACTTACTGCCTTTGCTTTTTAATACATAAGCGTTGGCAGCCTCTATTACAAAATAACTATCAGAAAACAGCATCTTATGAAGGGTAATAATTTATCAATATATCATCCCCTAAATCCTCCGAACTATGAACATTTGCATTAATTACAGGTGCTTTTAATCCCGAATCAAAGTAGAGAGATTTCGATTTAAATACCTTTATTTCATCATATAAGTTTTCATTGAGAAAAGCATTGAGAAAAGCGGCACCACCTTCTATTACAACACTCAGGATTTGCCTTTCATATAAAACATTTAAAACAGACTGGGGCGCTGTGTCTACCACTTTTACAAATTCAATTTTCCCTACAATCTCATTCTTAACTGTATTGATAATAATTGTGGTTTGTGTCTGATCATAAAATTTTAAGTCTTTTCCCACGGACTTTAAATGGGCATCCACTGCTATGCGAATAGGATTAGCGCCATTTACTAATCGCACATTCAATTGGGGATTATCCTCTAACAAGGTATTCGTACCAATTATAAAAGACATTTCTTGGCTTCGCAAAATATGCAAGCGTTGCTGAGCCAAAGGTCCACTAATTTTTTTAGTATCACCAGCCATTAGACCATTAGTTGTTTCGGCCCATTTTAAAATAATATAAGGGCGCTTTTTTTGATGGTAGGTTATAAAACGCTTATTCAAATGTATTGATTCTTGTTCCAAAATACCCACTATTACATTAATTCCTGCTGCTTTCAGTTTGACAACTCCAGCACCTGCTACCTTATCATGGGGATCTAAACAACCAATAACCACCTGCTTAACCTGATGTTTTATTAATAAATCGGCACATGGTGGCGTTTTGCCAAAATGAGCACATGGCTCGAGCGAAACATAAACAGTCGCTTCATTTAACAAATGTAAATTTTCTTTTAATATAGAATTAATAGCATTCACTTCGGCATGAGGACCGCCATATTGTTGATGATACCCTTCTCCAATAATCTGACCATTGGCGACTATTACACATCCAACCATTGGATTAGCCAACACCTTGCCTACTCCAATTGCAGCCAATTGCAGACATCTTTGCATAAAAAATTCGTGAGGCATTGTAATGTTGCAAAAATACTTAATTTTTGCATGCCCTTATTCAAGTAATTATTTTGACTAACAAAGAAGCCTACCGATTTGCCATAGAGACCTTAAAACCAATGATGGGCGAGGAAGAAGCAATTGCCAATATAAAATTCCTATTCATTGAAAAATACGCATTAAGCAACTTGCTACTCCTTACCCATGCATCCAATACATTTGCTTACTTATCCGATTTAATTGAAATACTCGAACGCTTAAAAAATCATGAACCTTTGCAATACATAATTGGCTATAATTATTTCGGTAACTTAAAAATATTGGTCAATTCTTCTGTTCTTATTCCAAGGCCAGAAACAGAAGAGCTAATTAACATAGCCAAAAAGAGTATTACAGAGAACACCAAAATAATCGCTGATATTTGCACAGGGAGTGGTTGTATTGCTTTGTCTATGAGACAATGGTTTCCCGATAAAAAAATAATTGCCACTGATATTTCGGCTGAAGCAATAGCAACTGCTCAAAAAAGCGAATTGGAAAATTTCAGCTCACCCACTATTCAATTCAAACTACAAGATATACGCTCACAAGAATGGCCTTTTGAAATGCCTGATCTTGTAATTTGCAATCCGCCCTATATTGCTCTTACTGAGCGCGTGGAAATGGAAGCCCATGTTTTGCAGTATGAACCTCATTTAGCATTATTTGTTGACCATGCGGACCCATTATTATTTTACAAATCAGTGATACAAACTTTCCTAGCGCATCGTTTCCCAATCATTTGTTTTGAAATGAATCCACATTATGTAGAAGCTTTCAAGCACTATTGTACATTACACAATCTAACCTGCAAAATCGAACAAGACATGCAAGCAAAGGAAAGATTTGCGATAATTTCTAAATGATGCAATTAAAGTCATAAATTTGCATTCCTTTTTATGCAGCAAATATTTGCCATTAACAGAAACAAAGCAGAAGCGCCTGTAACGGCCACATTTTTCGTTGCTGCCATGTTTTCTTCCATAGCCTTTTATCCTACTTTTTTATGGGGCGCATTTCTGCTTTTCCCCATGTTAGCAATCATCTATCTTATTTTAAGAAAATTTAAAGTAAGTTACTTTAAACGTCAGTGTTTTATTTATGTTGATGATACCGGCATTAAGTATTGTTTACATATCTATCAACGCCCGGTTTTTATTGCATGGGAGCAAATAGATAAAATCAATTATCAAATTTATGAAATCAATATTAAAATTGTTTCAACTGGCGAGGTTATCAGCATACAAATAGGCTATTTAAAAAATCCTGAAGAATTCGAGGAATTAAAGGGGATTTTAGATGCTAAAATGCTAACTAAATAGGCCTTATTTCAAAATTAAGAGTGCCACATTTTCTACATGGTGTGTATGGGGAAACATATCTACAGACTGAACCTTTGCAACCGAATACAATTCAGACAACAAGGCAATATCACGTGCCTGAGTTGCAGTATTACAGCTAACATAAACAATGCGTTGAGGTTTTAATTCAATGATTTTATTTACCACATCAGGATGCATACCATCGCGAGGAGGGTCAGTAATAATTACATCTGGTGCGCCATGTTTTGCAATTAACGCATCATTTAAAACCAATTTCATATCACCTGCATAAAAATGCGCATTGTCCACTTGATTGACTATGGCATTCTCCTTGGCATCTAAAATTGCAGCATCTACATATTCTATCCCTACAACCTGCTTGCACATGCTTGCAACAAACAAGGCAATAGTACCTGTGCCAGTATATAAATCATACACATTTTCGTGGGCTTTTAAATCCGCAAATTCTCTTGTAATTTGATAGAGACGCAACGCTTGATTGGTATTCGTTTGAAAAAAAGATTGAGGGCGAATTTTAAACTTTAAATTTTCAAATTGCTCAGTTAAATATGCTTGCCCAATGGCATTGTGCACACTCAAATCTGTCCAAGTGTCATTTTGTTTTGCATTCACCACATAATTCCAAGATACCACTTCTGGAAACAACTCGGAAAGATAACTAAATATCCCATTTATATCATCCAGTCGTTCCTCTGTTACAATTAGTACCACTAACCATTCATTGTTGCTATTATTTCTAATAACCACATTTCTCAACCATCCACTTTGCTGTCTAATATCGAAAAAATCGAAACCCTTTTTAACAGCATAATCTTTCAGTTCTGTTCTTATTTTATTAGCCGTCTCAGGAATTAAATAACAATGGTTTATGTCCAATACTTTATCGAACATACCGGGAATGTGAAAACCAAGTGCGGGCAATCCCTTCGGATTTTCCTTGTCGAAAAATTCTTCCCAAGCCTTGTTGCTAAAAGTAAATTCTACTTTGTTTCTATAATTAAAGTTTTGCTTACAACCTTCGATGGGCAAAAATTCACCAACTTCTACTTTAGCAATTCTTTGTAAGTCATTTTGCACCTGTGCAGCTTTAAATTCAAGCTGAGTTTCGTATCCCACATGTTGCCATTTACATCCTCCACATTTCGTAAAATGACTGCAACGCGGCTCTATTCTTAAATTAGAAGGTTTAACCAATTCGGTCATTCGCGCTTCCGAAAAAGATGTTTTTTGCTTGGTAATTTGTACATTGACAATATCACCAGGTGCAGCATACGGAATAAATATTACTTTTCCATCGTATTTGGCTATGGCCTTACCTTCTGAAGCAATTCCAGTCACTTCTAATTGCTCAATAGCAGGATACTTTTTTTTCTTAAAACGCATTGTATGTTTGGGCAATAAAAAACCCTTTTATAACAACATATAAAAGGGCTAATATTGGGTTGAATTATTTATTTATCCAGCTATTTAAAATATCGTTAAACCCAGTTGGCTCTCTATAACCCGGATAAGAAGATGCTTTGCTATTATCGGTTAATTCTTTCCAGAAAAAAGTGGTCGGATAACCCGAGTTTCTACCGCCATTGTTTAACAATGAAAGCAAGGCATCCGAGCTTAATTGCTGTCCATTAATAGTATGGGTAGCGGCGATTTCAGGGTTGAATTTTACAGCCACAAAATACTGATTCATTTTAAGAATAATATCCATTTTAGTGTAAGTTTCTTTGTCCATCACTTTGCACCAATAACACCAGTCGGTATAAACATCGACAACTAGAATTTTATTTTCTTTTTTTGCTTTAGCATATCCCTCTGTTGGGCTATACCATCTGAGTGTAGAATCATTGTTTACTTCTGCTGTTTTTTTGGCAGTTGTTTTAGATTTTGCTTTTCCCTTAGTACTTGTTTTTTGAGTCTTAGGCTTGGGTTGATTCTCTGTTGTTTGAAATGCCATCATAATTCCTGCAAGAGAAACAGCAGCAAAAAGCACAAACAAAGAGGTTGAAAAAGATTTAGTCATAATTAGGCACTTTTATATTTCATACAAATATAATCAAAAAACGAACCAAAATTCTGCCGTTTGTGGAATTCATCGAATATTCCCTAATTTTGGTGGGTATGATTTTAATGAATTTTCCTACTGATATAGTAATTAGAACCACAGCGGTTTATTTATTCCTAATTTTGGGATTGTTATTATTTGGGAAAAAAGAACTTTCTCAACTTAGCATTACAGATCTGGTTTTTATTTTACTGATTAGCAATTCTGTTCAAAATGCAATGGTCGGCAGCGACTCAAGTCTAGAGGGGGGATTAATTGCAGCTAGCTTCCTTTTTGTTCTCAATTTAATTTTTAGAAAACTGAATTTTAAATTCAAATTTTTTAGGAAAATTTTGGAAGGTGAGCCCATTGTTTTGATCTATGAAGGGCTGTTAATTGAAAAAAATATTAACAAACAACAAATCACCCACGAAGAAATTATGGCAGCCATTCGCGAGCATGGCTTGAAAACACCTGCAGATGTGAATTTAGGGATGTTAGAAATCGATGGCAGTATTAGTATAATTTCCTATTACGACGAAAAGAAAACCCAATTCCTGAGAAAGCGCAAACAACAATTTTCGAAAAAAATTCAGTAAAAGATGGTCATTGAATCTGATGTTTCAAGCCACATTTAATAGCTGAATACACACTTTTAATCTCTATAAAATTGAGTTGTAAAAATCAGGAATGTCCTTCCATGATGTTTTTAGCTCCGTCTAATTGATACATTTTTTGAGCGATATCGGCTTGTTCATCGGCCCACTTATTATACTTTCTAATGGTATCGCTAATTTCGCTTAAATATCGATTGCGAGAAGGTGGAATGATAAATATTTTTTCACTCATCTCATCACTTGCTATAAAGTGCGACTTAAACGAAGACCCAGTTTTTGTATCTAAAGTATCTATCATGGTCCTATAAAGGGTATTCATTCCTGGATCGTTGAACTGACTTGCAATTGTGCCGAATACAGGCATGGTTTCTGGATCTGCATCAAATAACTTATGATTGCGTTGATATTGCTTTTTAACATCTCTCACTGCATCAACAGCCCCTTTTTTATCGAATTTATTAACAGCTATTATGTCTGCAAAATCCAACATGTCAATCTTTTCTAACTGTGTTGCAGCGCCATACTCTGGTGTCATTACATATAAGGTCGCATCGCTGTGATCGGTTATTTCAGTATCGCTCTGACCAATACCACTGGTTTCTAATAAAATTAAATCGTATTGCGCGGCTTTCAAAATCAAAAGTGCATCATCTACATGTTTGCTTAATGCTAAATTACTTTGACGGGTAGCCAATGATCGCATATAAACTCTTGCATTTTTTATACTATTCATTCTGATTCTATCTCCCAACAATGCGCCACCTGTTTTGCGCTTGCTTGGATCAACAGATATAATTCCAATGGTTTTATCTTTAAAATCGAATAAAAATCGGCGAACAAATTCATCTACTAAACTGCTTTTTCCAGCTCCACCAGTTCCTGTAATTCCTAAAACGGGCACTTTCTTACCATTGGCTAATTGGCTTAATTCAGCACGGTGTTTTACAAATTCCTCAGGATAATTTTCTGCACATGATATTAATTCTGCAATTGCTTTAGGATTTCTTTCGGCAATATGTTTTAAATCCGGCTTAACATCTTTACCAGTTGGAAAATCAGATTGTCTAACTAAATCATTGATCATTCCTTGCAAACCCATTGCTCTTCCATCATCAGGATGATAAATTCTTGCAATACCATACGCCTGCAAATCAGCAATTTCTTCGGGCAATATCGTACCACCTCCACCTGCAAATATTTTGATATGGCCTGCCCCTTTTTGTTGAAGCAAATCATACATGTATTTAAAATATTCATTGTGTCCGCCTTGATAACTTGTCATGGCAATGGAATTAGCATCTTCTTGTATGGCAGTATCTACAACCTCTTCGGCGGTGCGATCGTGTCCTAAATGAATCACTTCGCAACCAGTTGCCTGTATTATTCTGCGCATTACATTAATAGCAGCATCGTGCCCATCGAAAAGCGATGCAGCAGTTACAATTCTTACTTTATTTTTAGGTTGATAGATACTTTGGTCCATGCGTTAAGTTGTCAAATTTTAAGACAACAAAACTACAAAAAAAAATTAACTTGTTACCCTACTCTACTTAGGACTCAAAAGCACCGAGTTCTTGCACAAATTTAGAGACCGGAAATCCCATGACATTGTAGTAACAACCTTCGATTTTTTTGATCCCAACATATCCAATAAACTCTTGTATACCATAGGCCCCTGCCTTATCTAAGGGCTTAAAATTTTCGAGATAATAAGCAATCATCTCATCCGAGAGTGTATTGAAATAAACCTCACTCTCATCATAAAAAGTCTTTGTAAATACATTACTTCGCATACAAACGGCCGTGTAAACCGTATGCATTTGACCTGATATCCGTTTTAACATTGCCGCAGCTTCATCCATATTTAATGGCTTATTTAGCACCTCGTCACCTAGCCAAACAATGGTATCAGCAGTAACCAATATTTCATTTTCATTTAATGCTTCACTGTAAGCGACATTTTTTTTCTGGGCCAAATAAACTGGAATTTCATGCGCTTTTAATGCAGCATCAAAATCTTCTTCTACATCAATTTTTATAATTTTGGTTTCAAAACCGCTATGACTCAAAAGCATTTGCCTGCGGGGACTTTGAGATGCTAGTAAAATTTTATATTTAAAAAAAGGAGTCAACATTGCTTAGCTAAAAATTAAATTTATGACTCCTACTACCATGATATATTTCATTAATGTACTTGATTCTAAATAAGCTTCTTTGTGCTTTGCATTGGCCACATGGTTGATAAAATAAAACAATGATAGTGTTATTACTCCCATAATTAGAGCGCTTGTTCTCATACCAATACCCCATGCCAAAACCGAATACAAACCAGACAACAAAATTTGCATCCCCAATAAAACATATAAAAAAACCTTTGCTCCGCGTTCACCCATAATAATTGGATAGGTATGATAACCAGCGGCCTTGTCGCCCTCAATATCTTGTAAATCTTTAACTATTTCGCGTATTAAACTTGTAAAAAAAGCAAAAAGAATATACCCAGTAAAATTCAACATCCCAGATCTGGTTTCGAATGAGGCAATTAACAAACACGAGCCTACCACTGCGGCGCTGCAAAGGGCAACAAAAAGATTGCCAATGAGTGGCATCGCTTTAAATTTAAGCGCATACAAAGCCAACAAGAGACTAATACTCAAATCAATATTGAAATATGTAAAACTAAAACGCCATGCAATCAACAATGAAATTATGGTAAGGACACTATATAACAACCATGCTTGTTGCTTACTAATTATTTTACCTACAGTTACACGCTCTGGCTTGTTGATACTATCAGTTAGTGTGTCAAAAATATCATTAATTACATAACCGGCAGCGGCTGTTAATACAGCGGGTAATATTAAAAGTAAGGCGTTGAACCAATAATCCACTGCATGCTCATCTTTAAATTTATAAAGCACAATGAACATTGTTAATGCAACGATTAAAAGATTCACTGGTCGAACAATCTTAATTTTCTTTATCACCATACAAAAGTGCAGATAAATTTCATTTTGCAATCATTTATCTTCGCACATATGTTAAAAACCAATTGGTGGTTCATTCCATTCTTATATCTTATTTCCATTTGGTTAGTTTTTATTCTGCAACAGCAGTATGACTTTACAGACACATTGGCACTGTATCCGCGAGACAGAGGCCATTTGATTGGCATCATTACAACGGTATTTCTTCACAACAATTTAGTGCACATTGCTTCAAATTCACTACCGCTAATAATTAGTTTACTCGGCCTTTTTTATTTCTATCGCGAAATCTCGATTAGAGTAACTTTAATATGTCATTTATTAACTGGTATACTCATTTGGATTTTCGCACGACCTGCTTACCATATTGGGGCTAGTGGTTTGGTATATGCATTGGTTGTATTTTTATTAACGAGCGGATTTATTAGAAAAAACAGACAATTGAAATTTCTGGCCTTAGCTGTTTTAAGTATTCAAAGTGGATTGCTTTGGGGTGTTATTCCTCAGGGCAATAATATAAGTTGGGAAAGCCATTTAATGGGTGCAATTGTTGGCATAGCAACTGCTTTTATTTACAAAAACCAAGGACCGCCAGCTGATAAAAAATTTCAATGGAATGAAGATCCACATCCGCATGAGCAACATGATGAATACGAGAAATTCGGGCATCACCACAAACCGCATTAAGGACTTTTCTTCTTCGCCTTTTTCTTTTTCACAGATTTATGCTTTTCTGATCCATCGCCACGTTTAACTGTCGATTTTTTAATAATCCGAGCTTTAAATCGGGCGTAATTTTCGGGCGCATTTGAAATAATAATAACTTCCTTTACAACTTCATGTCCACCCCAGCCAACACTCAAAAATTCAACGTGAATAACCCCTCTTTGACCTGGCTTAATTGTTCCCTGAGTGAATGAAGGATGTGTGCAACCACAGGCAGGCCAGGCTTGTTTAATAATCAAATCGGCCGTTCCAATGTTTGTGAAATTAAAATCATAGCGCACAGTATCCCCTTCCTGAACAATTCCAAAATCGGCAGTATCCAAGTCAAACTTTATAACAGGAAAACCCTCCGTTTGAGCATTCAAAGTGGCAAACAAACAAAAAATAAAGTATAATAAAAGCGGTCTTTTGTCGAACATCTTATTCAAATTTAATAAAAAAAACTTATTCTTGCTTCATGATTTTAAATTACACCAAAATTTTAGTGACCGCCACATTGGCAACTACTATCATTAGCTGCAATAACGCTTCAAATAAAATGCCAGAATCAAATGTAGTAGTAATTCCAGCCTTCGATACTTCGTCGCTGGACAAATCCATTCGCCCACAAGATGACTTTGATGGCTATGCGAATGGCAATTGGAAAAAACTTAACCCTATTCCCGCAACCGATGGAACCTGGGGCGCTTTCCACATTATTAACAAAGAAAATAGTGAAGTAAAACTCCGAGGAATAATAGATGAAGTTTTAAAATTAAAAGAAACCAAAGCTGGAAGCGATGAACAAAAAATTGGCGACATGTACCGTTCATACATGGACACTGTTCAAATTGAAAAATTAGGGTTATCTCCACTTCAAGTCTACGTTGACAAAATTGATAAAATAACCAATCTTACTGAATGGATGTCTGTTAATGGTGAATTACAAATGATAGGCGTAAGTTCTGTAATGGGAATTTATGTTGATGCCGACGACAGAAACAGTAAAATGAATGCTGTAAAATGGGTTCAAAATGGATTGAGTCTTGGCGAAAAAAGTTACTATAGCGGCGCCGATGAACGGATGAAAATGATTCGTTCAGAATTCGTAAAACACGTTGACAACATGATGGCTTTAAGTGGCAAAAGTGCGCCCAATGCGGGCAATTCTATCTTAACATTCGAAACATCACTGGCAAATATCCAGTTAAGTAATGTTGAGCTGCGCGACCCAATTAAAACTTATAACAAAATTAGCCTAGCTGATTTGAAAAAACTTTCTAAAAATGTAGATTGGGAATTGTTCTCACGTCAACAAAAAGTAATAAGTGATACCATTATTGTTCAAAATAAAAAATATTTTGGCGACCTTAATACTCTCTTAACTCGCACTGATATTAACACCTTAAAACTTTACACCTATTATAAATTAATCAACGAATTCGGTTATTACCTGCCAAAAAATCTTAAAGTCGAACGTTTCAATTTTTATGGTGCAACAATGGCTGGCATAAAAGAGCAAAAGAAGAGAGAAATACAAGCTATTGATGTAACGGAGGGTGTTGGAAATGGCAATATCATTGGCCGATTATACGTTAAACAATTTTTTCCTGAGTCTTCTAAAAAGAAAATGGTGGAAATGATTGAAAATGTTAGAACAGTATATGGCGAAAGAATCGATAAACTTACTTGGATGGGCGATAGCACCAAATTAATGGCTAAAAAGAAATTGTCAACTTTCACTTATAAAATTGGCTATCCAGACAAGTGGGAAGACTATTCTTCAATTCAAATTAAACCGAATGCACTAATTGAAAACATTATTGCCAATACCCTTTGGAACCACAATAAAATGTTGGAAGATATAGGCAAACCTGTCGACAAGGAACGTTGGGGTTTTTCTCCTCAAACTGTAAATGCCTATTACAATCCATTGAACAACGAAGTTGTATTTCCAGCAGGTATTTTACAAGCCCCATTCTTCAATCCAAATGCCGACGACGCTATCAATTATGGCGGCATCATTGCAGTTATTGGACATGAATTTACCCATGGTTTTGATGACCAAGGCGCGCAATATGACGAGGTAGGTAATTTGCGCAATTGGTGGACCGAACAAGACTTAAGTAATTTCCAAAATCTAAGTAAAAGTTACATCAATTATTTTAGTGCATTCGAGCCTATCAAAGGAATCAACATAAATGGCGAATTAACCATTGGCGAAAACATTGCCGACCTTGGTGGATTAACCCTTGCATACAATGCTTTATTGCGTTCATTAAAGGGCAAACCTGAACCTGCTAAAATTGATGGATTTACTTGGCAACAGCGCTTCTTCTTAAGTTGGGCACAAGTATGGCACAACAATATAAAAGATGAAGAATTGAGAAACAGATTGCAAACTGATCCCCACTCTCCTGCTAGATACAGAATTAATGGACCATTGAAACACTTACAAGAATTCTACGACGCCTTTGGTGTTAAAGAAGGTGATGCCATGTGGATTCCAGTAAATGAAAGAGTACTTATTTGGTAATTTTTATAGACCCAATACTCCGGTCGCAAGGCCGGAGTTATCAAGTCATTTGCTGCCATAAAAAAATGTGGAATAATACCTAAAATCTAACAACAAAAAATTAATCTAACCATGCTCTGGTACCAATCTATACCGATATGGTTTCAAAAAATATTCGGTCGATATACTTGGCGTATTCCAAATCAAGATAAGACAGTGTATCTGACCTTTGATGATGGTCCGCACCCTGAAATTACACCATGGGTGCTGCAACAATTGGCGAACTATAATTACAAGGCTACATTTTTTTGCGTTGGAGACAATGTGAGAAAATTCCCTGAAACCTATCAGTCAATTTTATCTTCACAGCACAAAACGGGCAACCATACAATGCACCATATCAAGGGATGGAAGTCGACCCTCGACCATTATACTGATAATGTTGCTGATTGCGCAAAATTAGTTGACAGCAATCTATTCCGTCCGCCTTATGGAAGGATAACAAGACCACAAACAAGTATTCTTAGAAAAAAATATAAAATCATTATGTGGAGTTTACTAGCACTCGATTTTGAAAAAAAACTGAATACAACCAAGGCATTGGAAGGATTGAAGAAAAAGACAAAACCGGGCAGCATCATTGTTTTTCATGATTCGGTGAAAGCCGAAAAAAACCTTAAGACAATGTTACCATTGTATTTACAATTTCTTAATCAAAATGGCTTTAATTGCAAAGTTATATGAGTTACTTGTGGGGACTGCTGATATTGGTTTGTTTGGTATATATTCTTATTCAAATCTTTTATCTTTTTTTACTTTTAAAAACGCGTTCTAAATCGCATGCTTCACTAATTGACTATCCTCAAATAAGCATACTAGTAGCTGCGCGAAATGAGGAGAACAATATCTTGCATTGCCTCGAAAGTATAGAGCAACTTGATTATCCTAAAGATAAAATTGAAATATTGATAGGGAATGATTCGAGCACAGATTCAACAGCCAATATTATTGAAGCGTTTATTGCCCATCATCCACAATTCAAATGCATTCACTTAACAGGCGATGAATTTCCACAAACCAAAGGCAAAGCAAGGGTGCTAGCTGTATTAGCCCAAGCTGCCAAAGGTGAAATCTTAATGATAACGGATGCCGATATTATAGTCAATCCGCAATGGGCCAAAGGCATGACCCATGCCTTAATGGAATCGAAAAGTGGTTTGGTTGCAGGTGTTACCAATATTAAAGCAAATAATTTATTTACTAGTTTTCAGCAAGTCGATTGGTTGTATTTCATGGGTATATTTTATGCCTTTTCATCCATCAAAAAACCTATTTCTGCAGTAGGCAACAACATGGCTTTTTTGAAAAAAGCATATTTAGAAACAGGTGGCTACGAAAACATACCATTTAGTATCACCGAAGACTATGCCTTATTCAAAGCCATACGCAGAAAAGGTTACAGCACTATGCAACTAATGGATAAGGACACTTTATTGTATTCAAAACCCATTGATACTTTTAGTGGTCTAATGCGTCAAAGAAAACGTTGGTTGGTGGGAGGCTATGATTTACCCGCTTATTATCGCTTAATGATTTTTATTTTTGGCGCTTGGTACATTGCTTTGCCTGTATTACTGTTTACACATTTTTGGCTATTGGCCATTGGCATGTTGGTATCCAAAGAATTTATTCAATTGTTTCAAATCTTAAACATTAATAAAAAATTGAATTTAAAAACAGAACATCCAATTGCTGTTTTATTTTACGACATTTATCTTTTTCTAATAATTCCTGCAACATTGGCCTTCTTTTTATTGCCTGGAAAAACGGTTTGGAAAGGTCGAAAATATTAAGGTGCTAGCTGTAAAAAAGCTGAAATTTTATTTAAATCAAAGGGTTTAAAATCAGTCAGGGAAATAACCTCCCCAACCTTTGCCTCTTGCAACGCCATGGTCCACTTATTATTTTTCATTACCGTGCCCACAATTAATATTGTTTCATTCTCTGGTGCATTCGTAAACACAGCCAAATTACCATTTACAGTGCAACGTGCAACAACTTTATTCGACTTAAAAAACACTTTAACATCTGTTTGATCAGATGGAACTTTAATCACAAGTTTCGTTAATAAATTAGCCTTATTCAGAAAGTAATCACAATTGATATAACCAAACGATCGTGCCACAAGAATATTCATATTACTTTGTTTGGCCTTGTTTTGAACCGCAATAGGAGCAGTTGTATCAATAACTGCCAATTCTTTTGATTGTATCGTCATTGTTGGCATTAAATCCACGTTAATAATTACATGCTTTGCGCCTTTATCTATTAATTCAATATGTGCCTTAGCTACCACATAGTTGGCGGCCTCCCTAAGTGCCTTTTCAGTTTTCCTATTAACTCTAAAATTATAATCAAACCGCACTAAATTCCCTAAACTATCAACACCAAAACGCAATCGCAATTTTGATTTTATTTCATAGAGTGTTTTTATTTCTGGGGTAACAATTGATTTAAAGGTATCAAATAATTCAACCACTTTATTCGATTTTGACAAGACATTGCGGGTATATTCATCCGTTTTTGAATTATAAAATCCTTCATCAGAAACAAGGGTTTGAAAAAGGTAATTTTTCTTATTGCAGTCGCAATCTTTTATTTGTGCAGACTGCTCACTAAGGGTATTAATAGTCGCAACGTCAAGAAGGCTAGTCTGTTTTTCTTCAATCCAGTTTACATCACCAATTGAATCTTTTTCACCAACAAATGTTTTCATGCGAACATCCTTTTTACTTGCAAATGCAATGGTGTAAGTTTGGTTTTTCTTAAGCATAACAGAATCTCCATTTGATTCTGCTTTTATAAAACATGAGCCACCTGTTTCTAATAATTGACCGTTAGAAACTGTTACAATATTGTGTTTATACATTTCCAAATAATTAGAAAACTCTTGCACAGAAATATTCACATTGCCCTGTGGTTCCTTACCATTGCTCATTACCAAGGCATGAGCGGGCAAATTTATAATCGTGCCATTTTTGCACTTAATTTCATTAGAAACCATAGGATTAATATTAAAAACCTGATACGCCGCACCGAATACATTTTCAATAGGAACTGCCGAAAAACTATCCTGGGCAGTTAAAGATAAAGGGAACGAAATAGTTAAAGGCTTTATATCTGAAGGCTTAAAATTTAGAATAAAAGCTTGCACCTTTTGAGGTGTTATTATCGGCAAATCAACACCACCAATGAGGGAATCGTTTTTCGAAATGGTATCTAATAATACCTTCATTTCAACGGTCGCCTTTGTTGATGATAGAAGTTCTGTTTGTTTCGTTTTATTTTTATGTGACTTTAAATACTGATAGCCTGCAATAAATAGTAAAGAACTAATTGCTAAAGTTATAATTCCAATTTTTATCAATTGGCGTAACCACAATTCCTTTTTCGCAACTTGTATATTGCTGCGCAACCATTTTCTTTTAAGCACCTCTAATGTATTTTCATACTCATTTACCAATTTGGCAAAGGGTGGATCTTTCTGCATTCTGTTTTCAACACCCTGCTTTTCTTCTGCACCAAGGGTTTTAGAAGCATACGCTTCGGCTAATTCATTATCGGTCATCATAAGTCTTGGGTTTTAGTGTGAATGATTATTCTGGCTTTTTCCAGACATTTATATTTCATGGCCTTGGCCACTTTTTCGTTTCTAAAATCTAACTTATTGGCTATTTCAAGCATGCTGAATTTTTTGAAATAAAACATTTCTAGTAAATCAGCACATTTTTTACCAAGCAAAACCAATGATTTTTCCATTAATTGAAACTGACTTTCGCGCTCAAACTGTTCACTTTCTTCTTCTGTTATTATCCAATCCTCATGCAAGGTATCAAAAGGAATCTGTTTATTTTTGCGCAATTGGTTATACCATATTTTTTTACCAATAGAAAACAACAAGGTTTCAGGTTTTGCAGATAATTCAAATGCAGGTCGATTAATAAGTTGATAAAAAACAATCATGGCATCTTGTAAAACATCTTCGGCATCGGCATCACTGCCACTGTTGCTTTTTACCCATTTTTTGAGTGGTTTAGCAAACTTATAAAGCAGCTTAAACAAGTCGACTGGGGCGATATTTTTGAAATCAATAACTTTCACTTCAAACATTAATATCAATTATATGAAAAGGTAAACTTTTATTTTGAAACTAAATAAATTAAGTCTCAAATTAACCATTGATTTGATTAAATCTCAATGTATCCTATCACCTCTCAATTCGAGGCTGCGCATGATATCTGCTTCCATTAGCAGAAATTCTTCCCAACGTTTCATTACATAGTCGGCAGGCAATATCGTTTTGGCTAAATGTATAAAAATGTGATAATGCCCGGCTTCGCTCTCCATAAATTCTCTGTAAAAAGCTTTTAACCCTTCATCTTGAATATGAATACTTAATAGTCTAAATCGCTCGCAGCTTCTAGCCTCTATCATTGCACTAATGAGCAACTTTTCAACCATTACCTCTTTGGGCTTTAAACCCATTTTTTCTAAAGCGAATAATTTCTTTACATATTCATCCTTGCGCGGTGACAATAATTTTAGATTTCTTTTTTTGAGTTCTTCAATCACCATTCTAAAATGCGCCCATTCTTCCTCCACTATTGGGGTTACCTTATCGATAATACCATCAACATAGGCGTATTTTACAATCAGCGAAATGCCAGTGGTAGCAGCCTTTTGTTCGCACCAAGCGTGATCACTTAATATTTCTTCAATATTCATTTCGGCAATATTAACCCAACGCGGGTCGGTGGCCATTTGAAGTCCTAGTTTTGTTTTTTGATTCTCTTGCATTAGTCGATTTCGTGATAATCCAAATCCTTGCTAAAGGTTTCCTTAGTAAAATAAACAGCCAATAATGATATGCTTAAACAAACACCTCCAACCACAAAAGCAGCCATTTGATGATTCATGCTATTGGCTAAATATTTATAACTAATTGTAATGGGAACAACTAAACCTCTAACAAAATTAGGCGCTGTATTTGTTACGGTGCTTCTTATATTGGTACCGAAACTCTCGGAAGCCACCTGAACAAACAAGGCCCAGTAACCAGTTCCAAAACCCAACAAAAAGCAAACCCATCTAAAATGACTGATTTCCATTTCAGAGGTATTTAGGTAGTAAATTATTACAACTGCTGAAATGCCTATGTAAATTAAAATAACCTTTCTTCTACTTTTAAGTACTTGACTTAGTACACCACTTAATAAATCTCCTGCCGAAAGACCAATATAGGCATACATAACAGCCTGCCCTACCATTTTATCTTTTGGAAAACCATCTGTTAAAATAACAAAATCGGGCGATAAATTAATAAGTACGGCAATCATAAACCAAATAGGCACGCCAATTAAAATACAATTAATATACTTGAATGTAGTTCCGCTCTTTTTAAAGAGCATGGAAATATTACCCCGTTTAATATTTGTAGAGGCTTTTACACTCTTATACATGCCTGATTCCAATGCGCCAGCTCGCAGGGCTAATAAGGCTAACCCCAGTCCGCCACCAATAAAGTAGGATGTTTGCCATTCAAACTGCCCACCGACTTTCGAAGCTACCACAGCGCCCAAAGCACCAAATGAGACAATTATCATGGTGCCAATTCCCCGCTTATCTTTATGCAGGGTTTCGCTAACCAAAGTTATACCAGCACCTAACTCTCCTGCCAACCCTATGCCGGCTATAAATCTACAAATAATATATTGAGGCATATTTTGAACCAAGCCATTGGCAATATTTGCTACAGAATACATTAAAATGGAACCGAACAAAACAGAAATTCTTCCCTTTTTATCGCCAAGAATCCCCCAAATAAGTCCACCTAACATCATTCCGAACATTTGCCAATTAAAAAGAATATGTTCAGAATCTTTGAATGCTTGACCGGTTATACCGATACTTTCTAGACTTTTAGCCTTTACAACATTATAAAGTATTAAATCGTAAATATCTACAAAGTAACCCAAGGCAGCAATGATTACTATCCAATAAACATTTCTTGAATTTTCGGCTGTACCCATGACGCAAAACTATTGATTTTATTGAAAAAACAACAGATTGAAAAAATATTTTCAAAAGGATTTGGAAAATTAATAAGATTTTCCCTACTTTTGCAGTCCCAAAAAAATTTAAATCATGTCACGTATTTGTGATCTAACAGGAAAAAAAGCATTATCGGGTAATAACGTATCGCATAGTAATCATAAAACTAAGCGTAGATTCCATGTAAACTTACAGGAAAAACGTTTCTTTATCCCTGAAACAGGCGAGTGGATCAGATTAAAAGTATCTACTTCAGCCATCAGAACTATCAATAAAATTGGTATTACAGAGGCCTTAAACAGAGTATTCAAGAAAGGAAGCATATAATATGGCAAAGAGAGGTAATCGCATACAAGTAATATTGGAGTGTACAGAACAAAAAAATTCTGACGTAGCTGGCATGAGCCGTTACATAACTACCAAAAACAAAAAAACAACGACTGAAAGAATTGAATTGAAAAAATACAATCCTTTCATGAAGAAAGTTACTTTACACAAAGAAATTAAATAATAATTAACCATGGCAAAGAAAGTTGTTGCAACATTAAAGACTGCGGGCGAAGGCAAAGATTTCGTAAAAGTATTCAAAGCTGTAAAGTCTAAAAACGGAGCCTATTCATTTAAAGAAGAAATAGTATCTGGTGAAGATGCTAAAACCTACTTTAAAAAATAATATAAAAACATTTATAAATTGAGCCTCCGGAAACGGGGGCTTTTTTATTCCAAATACTATGAGATATGGCTATTTTTAACTTCTTTAAAAAAGACCAATCAAAACAGGATTCAAATCCAAAAGAGGAAGCATTAGATAAAACTAAAGCCTCCTTTTTTAGTAAAATATCCAAAGCAATTGCCGGTAAAAACACTGTCGATGCTTCATTCCTCGATGAACTTGAAGAAATCCTAGTAAGTAGCGATGTTGGCATCGATACAACTGTCAAAATCATTGAGCGAATTGAAAAACGTGTAGCCCGCGATAAGTACTTAAACACTTCGGAATTAAATACCATTCTCAGAGACGAGATTACCCAACTGCTTACCGAAAATAAGATTACAACAGATATTGATTTTAATCTTACTAATGTACCTAAACCTTATGTATTAATGGTCGTAGGAGTTAACGGTGTTGGTAAAACAACAACTATTGGCAAATTGGCAAATGCCTTCACTCAAAACGGAAAGAAAGTATTATTAGCTGCCGGAGATACCTTCAGAGCAGGTGCCGTTGAGCAATTAGAAATTTGGAGTAAACGCGTGGGTTGCGACTTTTATTCAAACGGCATGAACACCGATCCTTCTGCAGTTGCATTTGATGCTGTTAAAAAAGCCAAAGATGACAATTACGATATTGTGATACTTGATACCGCTGGTCGCTTGCACAACAAAGTTAATCTAATGAACGAACTAAGTAAAATTAAACGTGTGATGGCTAAAGTGATAGACTACGCTCCCAATGATGTAATGCTGGTGCTCGATGCATCCACTGGCCAGAATGCCTTTGAACAAGCCAAACATTTTACTGCAGCTACCGAAGTTACCTCCTTAGCCCTAACCAAACTTGATGGAACGGCCAAAGGTGGCGTAGTTTTGGGGGTTAGTCATCAATTCAAAATACCTGTTAGGTATATTGGAGTTGGTGAAGGTATTAATGATATAAAATTATTTGATGCCACCGATTTCGTCCATACCCTTTTTGATAATTAAAACATGCGCACTAAAACATTAAAGACCAATAAAATAAACATTATAACCTTAGGGTGTAGTAAAAACTTGGTGGACAGTGAAGTTTTATTAAGTCAGCTGAAAGGCAACGAGATTGATGCCACACACGAATCCGAAAAAAACGATGCGAATATAATTGTTGTAAACACCTGTGGTTTTATAGACAATGCCAAACAGGAAAGCATTGACACCATTTTGCAATATGTTGATGAAAAAGAAGCTGGTCGGATTGATAAATTATATGTTACAGGTTGTCTTTCTCACCGTTATAAAGATGAGTTAGACAGTGAAATTCCCCAAGTAGATGCTTGGTTTGGAACCCTTGAACTGCCTAATTTATTAAGAACATTAGGAGCCGATTACAAACATGAATTAATCGGAGAGCGTTTAATTACAACCCCTCAACATTATGCTTATTTAAAAATTAGCGAAGGCTGTAACCGTCCTTGTTCATTTTGCGCAATACCTTTAATGCGCGGAAAGCACGTTAGTAAAAGCATTGAACAAATTGTATTGGAGGCCGAAAACTTAGTAAAAAACGGCACCAAAGAAATTATGTTGATTGCCCAAGACAGCACTTACTATGGCATCGACCTATATGGCGAACGCAGATTGGCTGAACTGCTTGAAAACCTATCGGCAGTTAAGGGACTTGAGTGGATTCGCCTCCACTATGCCTACCCTTCTCAATTTCCTGAAGAAATACTGCCAATCATGGCAGCCAAAGATAATATTTGTAAATACCTCGATATTCCAGTTCAACATATTTCAGACAATGTCTTGAAAATCATGAGAAGAGGGATTACCAAACGCAGAACTTACGAAGTACTCAATAAAATTAAAGAACAAGTGCCCGGCATTACTTTGCGCACAACAATTCTTGTGGGCCATCCCGGTGAGACTGAAGCTGATTTTGAAGAATTAAAACAATTTGTAATTGATTTTCAATTCGACCGTTTGGGTGTATTTACATATTCGCATGAGGAAAATACCCATGCGCATTCATTGGCAGATGATATTCCCGCTGAAGTAAAACAAAAGCGCGCCGAAGAATTAATGGCTTTACAAGAAGACATTTCAATCAAAAAAAACCAAGCTAAAATTGGTAAAGTATTAAAAGTTATTTTTGATCGCAAAGAAGGCAATTACTTTATTGGTAGAACAGAAGCCGATTCTCCTGAGGTAGATAATGAAGTGTTAGTAGATGCCAGCACTAATTTTGCTCGTTTAGGCGACTTTGCCAATGTAAAAATAACCCAAGCAGAATCCTTTGATTTGATTGGTGAAATTATATAAAAAGCATGAAAGAAATTGATTTAGTTTCACTTGGAACTCTATCCCTTAGCACAATCGCCTTGTTAAGAAAGGATAAAAATCTAACTGATTTGATTGGCTCTTCTCATCCCTACCTTGACCTAGAAAAAGCAATTGCAGGAAAGACTGAATTTGCTGCTAATAAAAGGCGTGATTTGGTAAATGTTTTAGAGGAAAATTACAGTCGGTTAGGTTTAAACAAGCACCCACTCATTAATTCAAATATTACAGCCCTACTCGATCAGAACACATATACAGTTACTACTGGCCAACAATTACATTTGTTTTTAGGGCCGGCATTCATGGTTTATAAATTGCTTTCTACTATCAAGGCAGCTGAATATTATCAACACTTACATCCCGACAAAAAATTCATTCCCATTTTTTGGTTGGCTTCCGAAGATCATGATTTTGAAGAAATTAAAGACACCCCTTTATTTGGGCAAAATTACACATGGATAACTGAGCAAAAAGGCGCTTGTGGTCGCTACCATTTAAAGGATATCCAAACTGTTTTTGAACCCTTAAAAGCGAAGCTAAGCCACGATGTAAAAGGTCTGGAATTATTGAATTCACTTGAGTTAATTTACACTACTTCTGAAACATTATCTGACGCGACCGTAAGGCTTACGCATCAACTCTTTGCTGATTATGGTTTGTTGTGTTTGGATGCTGACAACGCGCTTTTAAAGACACATTTCAAATCAATTGTCAAGGCCGAATTATTAGACCATAAAAGTGAAATAAGTTTCAATCACTTCAGCCAAAAGATGACTGACAGTAGCCTTAGCTTACAACTAAAGAGTAGGCCAATAAATTTATTTTATTTAAAAAATGGCTTGAGAGCGAGGATTGAGCAGAATGACGAAGATTATATAGTTGTAGATTCAAGTATTCAATTCACCAAAGAGGGAATCCTTGCCGAAATTGAATCGCATCCTGAAAATTTTAGTCCCAATGCAGTATTAAGGCCAATTTACCAAGAATGCATATTGCCAAATATCGCTTATGTAGGGGGTAATGCAGAAATAAATTATTGGCTACAGTTAAAAGAGATATTTGAACTTTATCAAACCAATGCACCACTTTTGGTACTGCGACAAAGTGTTTGGATCATAAGAAATAAACAAGTAGAATGGCTTGAGGCCAATAAAATAAGCATTGAACAACTCTTTGCAATAAAAACAGAGAAGGATAAATTGGATGTTTTTAAAAGTGAAGATGAATCCGATGAACTTTCAATTTTGATGCAACATTTTATTGATTTAAAAAACAAAATACTGCAGTATGCCGATGGGGGAAAATTACCAAATATTAAGGGATTAATAGATAGTGGCAAGAATTATGAAAAGAGTTTAAAGGAATTAACAAAGGCTGAATTATCACTGCGGATTGAAAAAAACGATAAAAAAATAAAAAAATTAGAACAAATTCAAAATGAAGGATTTAGCGCCAACAATATTCAAGAAAGAACCAATTACGCCCTTTCTTTTTGGATAAAAGACTATAATTATCTGAATAATTGCTTTTCAAACATCCAATATAAGCCAGGATACGGATTTTTTTTAAATATATAATTACCTGATATTTAAATCATTAACATAGGTTATCCACAGGTTTAGCATTATATTTATGTTAATTGTTTTGTTTATTGTCTATGGTAAGCCTATTTTTGCACAGTTTAAGTCAGTAAATTACAAGAATGAAAACAATAAAATTAGCATTTTTAACCCTAAGTATTTTAGCTTCAGCGTTCACAATGAGTGCTCAAGATAACCCAAGACAAGATCCAAATAAAACTTGGAAAAGACATTCAAGCGCTACTAAAAAATGGACCGATGGTGCATTAAATAAGAAATCTGATTCAGGTCAGTACTTGTCTTCTGCTTATTTCCAGGATAGAAGAGCAAAAAAATGGACTGTAGGACTTATGGCAGGTGCCTCTTTGTTTTATGGTGATGCAGACAAAAAGCAATTAGGTTATGATATTGCCCCTTTCATTAAATATTCTATCTCTCAAACATTAGCTTTAAGAGCAGAATACAACTTTGCCACTTTAAGAGGTCAAAGAGATTATCAAAACCCAACTTTGTTTAAAGACAACTTTAAATTCAAAAGCAATGTACAAGATTGGAACGTACAATTGCATTTTACTTTAGGTAATATTTCATTCTTACGTCCTTTGCGCAAAACACAATTATATATGTTTGTAGGTGTTGGTCAAGGTAGCTTTAGATCAAAAGCTGATTTCATTGATCAAAGATTGTTCCTAGGCGACTATTATTTAACTTCATACTTCGGTCAAGGTACACCAAACCCAAATTTGGGTAAAGCAGTTACCGAAAAATATGAAGGACGTCATATGATCGTTCCAATTGGACTAGGTTTCAAACATTATTTAAGTAAAAAATTCGACTTAGGTGTTGAATATAGACACACTTGGTTGAGAAGCGATGATATTGATGTATATAATACTGCAATATGGCAAAACAGATGGTGGGATTCTTATGGTTTCCTTCGTGCAAGTTTAGGATTTAAATTTGGTTCTAAAAATCCTCAACATTACGATTGGTTAAGTCCAGTTGAATCTATCTACGACCAAATGGCCGATGTTAAAAAGAAAACTGATTGCTTAGGTAAAGATGATGATAATGACCACGTTTCCAATTGCTTTGACCAAGAAAATGATACCCCAGATAGCTGTATGGTATATGGTAATGGTATGGCTGTAGATACAGATAGAGATGGTATTCCAGATTGTAAAGACAAAGAAATTACTGAATATGGTGCTACTGTTGACGAAAATGGTGTAGCAGTAGATAGCGATGGTGATGGCGTATCTGACTTCAGAGATAGAGAGTTAAATTCTTCTCCAGGTGCTTTAGTTGATAGAAATGGTATAGAAATTAAATTATGTTGCAATTGTGACAATGTAATGTTCCCTGCTATTACTATCACTAAAAATTGTTTAACCAACGAAACTAAAATGATTCTTTATCAAGTTGCCGATAAAATGAAACAGTGCCCTGATAAGAAGATTGTTATTAATGGTCCAGCTGGTAAGAGCTCAAAATACAATGCAAGTGGAAACACTAAATGTATGGATGAGATCATTAAATTCTTAAATGAGAAATTTGGTATCTCTCGTGACAGAATCATTACAAACTACAGTGGTGGAACTGAACAAAAAAATACAATTGAAATTAAAATTCAATAATTAAAAATATAGATAAAAAAGCCCTGCTTGTCGGGGCTTTTTTTATGCCTGTTATATTATAGATATATCATTAGATTTCTATTTTAATCAACGAATTGGCATTATCTTTGTAAAAAATATTCATTCAATAATTGCATGTCTTTTAAAGTATCAAATGAAACAAAAGTGGGGGCACTCACAACAGTTGCAATTACCTTTCTGGTATTAGGTTATAATTTCATGTCAGGTCGTGGTAGTTTATTTACAAAAAGCCACACCTTGAATGCTATCTTAACTGATGTCACTGAGATTAGTAATTCTACACCAGTATTATTTAATGGCTATAAGGTTGGCAATGTAACAGAAATTGAAATGAACCAAGTGGACGGTAATTTTAAAGTTTCTTTTGATATTTCAGAGGATATTGACATTCCTGCAAATTCCAGTGTTAAGGTTGTTGCAGGTTTATTAGGAGGAAAATCTATTCTATTAACAAAAGGGAGTGATAAAACGTTAGTTACTTATGGCTCAACACTCATTACTGTAAAAGATACAGGATTAATGGAATCTGTTGGATTAGTGGTTAAACCTTTGGCTACCAAAATCAATAGCATCGTAAATTCATTGGATAGTCTCTTATCGAATGGCGAATTAAACCATTCAATCACATCACTAAATACCTCGCTAAAATCGTTCACAAAAACGAGTGATAATGCCTCATTGATGATGGAGCAAAGTATGCCTAAACTTAATAACATACTCAGCAATGTTGAAAGCATTACACAAAATTTAAAAAATAACGATGAAAAAATAGGTCTAATAATAGCCAATTTGCAAACGACTACAGATAATTTAGCAGCAGCAAAAATCAAAGAAACTGTTGAAAATGCCAACAATGTACTCGGACAAGTAAGTTTAGTAATGGATAAAATTAACAAGGGTGAAGGCACTTTGGGAATGCTTGTAAACGATAAAGAGCTTTATTCCAATTTAAATAAGACAGCTTTAGACCTTGATATCATTTTAAAGGATTTAAATAAATTTCCAGCAAAGTATATCCCAATTCCATTTACAAAAAAACAACGAAAAAAAGCCATTGAGGCAAGCAATCAAGCTAAAAAATAATCTTTGGAAACCCCAAATATTATTTGAAATACGCAAAATAAATACTATTATTGCAACACTTAAGTGGAGCATTGCAATTTGCAAATAATTTATTCTAGTTAAGTCCCCCCACAGTATTATTTTTTGATTACCAATTTTAAGAACCCATATTTATTTTTATTTAATCCACACACATAAATGGAGCGCAACGAACTATTAGCCAAATCGGAAGAAGAATTGAAAGTGATTGGCAATGCCATTGGGGTCGAAAAAACCCTTGAAATGAACAAAGAGCAATTGATTGAGGCCATTGTTTTACTAGAAAGTGGTATTAAAACCAACGAAAATAAACCTAAAAAACCTAGAATTTCAAAGCCAAAAATACCAGTAGATAAGTTAAACAACAATCAGAATCAAAAATCTGATACTAAACAAGTGGTTATTCCTGTTCCTGCTGACTTAAATAGCACAATTAACGATGAAATTGCCCAGTTTGAACAACCAATTATTGAAATAAATGAACCTGAGGATAATAGTAATAATAAGATCAATTCTGAAGAACCAATCGCCTTAGAAAATCCCCCAGTTGTTAGTGAAAATGTGTTACCCGAAAGTACTGATAAAGAGATTGTAGTAAATACCACTAAGCAACACCATCAGAACCCTAACAACAATCGTCACAATCATAATAAAGAGGGCAATAACCATCCTAATAATAATGAGCAAAATGTTCACAATAACAGGATAAACAATAACCCCAATAGTAACAAAGAAATTAATACTATTAGCAATAATAAGGAACTTAGTAATGCTAATGGAAACAAGGAGCATAATCAAGTAAACAACAATAAAGAGCACAATAACCCTAACAATAATCAAAACAATAGCGAGGAGCATAAACAAAGACAACTAGAGCGCGAAAAGCAAGAAAAGGAAAGACAAGAAAAGGAAGCTGCCAAAAGGGACAGATTGCAACAGTTACTTGATCTTGAAGGGGTTATTACAACCCAAGGTGTTTTAGAAATCGTTCCAGATGGCTTTGGATTTTTGCGTTCACCTGATTATAGTTACCAAGCTTCACCTGATGATGTTTATTTAGCACCTAATCAAATTCGCTCAAATGGTTTGAAAACAGGTGATACCATTTTATGTTCAATTCGACCACCAAAAGAAGGTGAAAAGTATTTCGCCATGGTAAAGGTAGAACGCATCAATGGCAAAACAATTGAAGAAATTAGAGACCGTGTAAGCTTTGAGCACCTGACACCCTTATTTCCTTCCGAAAAATTAAATCTTGTAGACAAAAGAGACAACTACAGTACCAGAATAATTGATATTGTCTCGCCAATTGGTAAAGGTCAAAGAGGGCTTATAGTTGCACAACCTAAAACTGGTAAAACACAGTTATTGAAAAGTTTGGCTAATGCAATTGCAACGAATCATCCAGAGGTATACATGATCATCCTTTTGATTGATGAAAGACCGGAAGAGGTAACAGACATGGCAAGAAGTGTTAAAGCCGAAGTGGTAGCAAGTACCTTCGATGAGCCAGCAGATAAGCATGTTAAACTGGCCAATATTGTATTAGAAAAGGCAAAAAGATTAACCGAAACTGGACACGATGTCGTTATATTATTAGATTCAATTACCCGATTGGCAAGGGCCTACAACACCGTTCAACCAGCGTCAGGCAAAATCCTTTCAGGTGGTGTTGATGCCAATGCATTACAAAAACCTAAACGCTTTTTTGGAGCTGCCCGTAATATCGAAAACGGTGGATCTCTCACGATTATAGCAACTGCATTAACGGAAACAGGCAGTAAAATGGATGAAGTAATTTTCGAAGAATTTAAAGGCACAGGTAACATGGAATTACAATTAGATCGTAAGTTAAGCAATAAACGTATCTATCCGGCCATTGATATTGTGGCTTCGAGCACAAGGAGAGAAGATATGTTGCTTGACAAGAGTACACTTCAAAAGATGTGGGTACTGCGCAATCACTTGGCCGATATGAATAGCGAAGAGGCCATGAAGACCATGATGAAGTATATGGAAGGCACCAAAGACAACAATGAATTTTTAGTGAGTATGAATGGCTAAATCTTATAAATTAATTATCTGATTATTACATAATTAACATTTGAATAAAATTTTATAAAATTATTCATTAAAAAACATACTTTTGCAAAATAATAGAATTATAAAATGTATTGGACATTAGAATTAGTATCATATTTAGATGATGCACCGTGGCCAGCCACAAAAGACGAACTGATAGATTATGCAATACGTTCAGGCGCTCCTATGGAAGTCGTAGAAAATTTGCAAGAACTTGAAGATGATGGCGAACCTTATGAGACCATCGAAGAAATTTGGGGTGATTATCCCATGGATGATGATTACTTCTTCCACGAAGACGAACATTAATTTGTTCTTCTATCCAAAAAATGCTTTTTGACGGGTTATAGCTGACTTTACTGTCGCTTCTACTTGTATTTCCGACGATTGAAGTTGAATAGTTGGCTTCATTAATAACTTGTTCCAATCTGGCTCGTGTGATTGATAATTTACATTGCTAAAGGATTGCAGTCTATTTGACTTCGTATTAGTAGACTTCATGTAAGCATACCAATTTCCGTCATTAATCACTACATCTACTAAACCAGCTTTATACCAATTCTGAACTGTAAGTTTTACCTTTTCCGCTACCAATTTGTAATTAATCTCTTCCGAGCAGATGAAACCTTTTTTCAATAATAACTTGTTAAGCTGAATACTATAATCTTCAGTATTTACGGCTATATCTTCTATATTAAATCCTGTGTAATAAAGATAATTATTGGCAATTTTTTGCAAAGGCTCCAAAGAATCAAATTTTATTTCAGCTCTATAAAGTGCTTTAAGTTCCATTTCAAGAGCCGAACAAGCCTCTTGCATGAATTCCAACATAGATTTGATACTAGAATCTATCTGACGACTCTCTTGGTTCCACTGGTGATAGAAATAATGCTCAACATTAATTAATAATGAGGCATCGCCAAACATTTTCCACAACTGATAATTAAACCAAAGAATCAAACGGCGTTGACCGTTAAAACTGAAATTATTCAAGGTATGCCATTCACAAAACTGCGACAAGGTTTTTTCTAAATGATTACCATAGTCGACCTTCAATTCCCATTCGGCAAACATTTTGACTACATGCGCTGGGCAATTTTGTTTAACAACCGCAGGTGCCGAGAACAAATCGAAACTATTTACCTCTTCTGTCTTCTCGGCAATTAAATTTTCATAAACAGAAACATTGGTTGTTAATGTTTTTAATTCCGATAAGTGATTCACTGTCCCTTGATATTGCTCGGTTTCCTTTTTTAATAAAATATTTCTGCTTTGCTTAGATTCAAAATATTCCTGCAACAGCAAAACATCAATGTTTGGATTCACAATACATGCATACCAAGCGGCCTTTTCTTTAACTGCTTTTTGAAGGCGTTTATTCTTTATAAGTTCGCTTACTGGTAAATTTTTAAAAATATGCGATAATGATAACAATGCGGCATTCAATTCCTGAATAGCGGCCGTACTATTTTTATTTAATTCAATATGAGAGATATCTTGAGACATTTTAACGAGTACAAAGTAAATCAATGTTTAATTGAATAGATACTTTAAACCTTAGTCGTACCGCCTCTTTATACACACTTAACAATTTAATTAAAAATCAATAATAGAACAACCGTTGTCAGCACAAGGAATTCGCAGGTGTATAGTATTTTAATCACCCCAAAAAATCAGCGGAAAACCTCTTTTAAAATTTATTGAATAAAGCGCAGTATTTCTCGCTTGAGGTGGTCGATATTAGTTTTTTCGGTTGCCGAAATAAATACAACGGGTGCATGTTCTTTGCTAATCCAACCATTTTCAAACTCTTTTAAATCAGCCTCTGGATTTGCCTTTAAATATTCATCCACTTTATTAAAAACTAATAAAACTGGTTTCTCTTTAATTCCTATTTCGAACAAGGTTTGCTTAACCAATTCTAATTGACTCTCGAATTCGGGATGCGAAACATCTACAACATGCAATAATAAATCGGCTTCTGTTGCTTCGGCCAATGTGCTCTTAAAACTCTCAATTAAAAGTGTCGGTAATTTGCGTATAAATCCAACGGTATCGCTTAACAAAAAAGGTATAAATACACCTGGCTCATCTGGATCTTCAAACACTACTTTTCTGACTGTAGAGTCGAGGGTGGCAAACAATTTATTCTCTGCTAAAATACCAGCATTACTCAACAGATTCATGATCGTGCTTTTGCCAACATTGGTATAACCCACTAAGGCTACCCGTTTTTTATCGGAACGACTTTGGCGCTGAACCTTGTTTTGCTTTTCAATTAAAGCCAACCGCTCTTGCATCTTTGTAATATTCGATCGAATAACACGTCTATCTGTTTCTATCTCTGTTTCTCCCGGTCCTTTCATACCAATACCTCCCTTTTGTTTCGATAAGTGGGTCCACATATTGGTAAGACGCGGTAATAAATATTGATTTTGAGCTAACTCAACTTGCGTTTTTGCTTGTGCTGTTTTTGCATTTTTTGAAAAAATATCGAGAATCAACATACTGCGATCAAGAATCTTTACTTCTTTAAAATGCTTTTCTAAGTTCCTAATTTGCGAAGGTGAGAGTTCATCATCAAAAACGACCATATCGGCCTCCTTGATATCGACCAAAGCCACTAACTCTTCTAATTTACCTTCTCCTAGGAAAGTTCTTGGATTTGGATATTCTAAGCTTTGGGTAATTCTACCATGGGTTGTGGCACCTGCGGTGTGAACCAGAGACTCCAATTCATCGAGGTATTCTTTTACTTTCTCTTTGCGTTCATGCTTATATTGTATCCCTACTAAAACTGCTTTTTCAGTTTTTAGTGCGTTGTAAAAATAGTCTGGTTTCAATGCTTTAAATTATTTGGAGACTTGTTGAAAAATTTGTGTTTGTAAAACACTAGCAAACATACTAATTTAGCCATGTATTTCAACCATATTTCATGTTTAAAAAAAACCTCCTAGTTTTTTCATTTTATACACCTCTGTTAGTATTGGTTTTATTGACTTGTAAGGATCTCAAGGCACAACAAGTTATATGGGCTCAGCTTAACAATATTGACAAAAAAACTGATTTCACAAAGGTTATTGGACAAAATAAAAATGGTGTTTATGTTTTAAAGCACAAAAACAACACGTTCCAAAAGTATTTTATTATCGAACGATTCAATTCAAGAATGGGTCTTATTCGGAGTAAAATCATTAAAATACCGAATTCAGAACTTCAAAAGATTGTTGTTTTAGAAAATGATATTGTCTTTTTCACCAAAGTTTTTGACAAGGGTTATTCCTATTCATTGGCCGTGCAACACTTGGATACCAACTTAAATGCCGACATTCCTTATGTGATTTCAAGTGGTTGCGATTTAGTAAATAGGTCTTCTGATTTTAAAATTGAATACAGTGAAAACAAAAAACAATTTTTAACTTGGTACATCAGCGAAACCGGCAACAATACGTTTTTAAATATTCAAGCTTTAGATAATTTCAAAAAAGGACTATCTAAAAACATTGAAATCGCAGAAGGAAAGACCGAAGTTGATATTCTAGATGCTAGCATTGATCAAAACGGCCAATTCTATTGTTTATATACACAAACAAATAATTCAAAAAGTAGCAAGGCCATAGATTATAAAACCCATTTATTATGTGTCGATTTAAACACTGGACGAATCAAGAACGAGGCAATACATGATCCCGAATATTTTATTACCTATGCAAATTTATCCTATAATTCGACAACCAATAGGATGACCGTTGCTGGTTTTTATGGCAAAAATGCAGATGACGAGATGCTTGGTTATTTTGCCATTCAGATTAGTCCCGATGAATTTGAATTTAAAAACAATGTTTTTCGTTCCATTAACCGCAAAACAGTTTCTGAATTGTTAGGCATTAAAGCGGAGCTAAGAGGAGATAATTTAAGTAAATATAAAATTAGAAAAACCATTCCAAAAACAGATGGTGGCTTTCTTTTAATTGCTGAAAAAAGCTATGTGACCAATCAAAGTGACGTGTTTTATGTAAATGGCATTGCACAAACTAGCTATTCCAAAATTTTCAATAACGATGAAGTGCTCATTCTTTCCATTGACAGTTTGGGTGAATTAGAATGGGATGAGATAATTTTCAAAAACCAATTGTCTACCAACGATGGTGGTTATAATAATGGAATTGTTGTGATGGTAAATGAGGATCTTATCAATATCATATACAACGACAAATTAAACGCCAACGCCGATATCATTCAAGTAACCTTTAATGAAAAAGGTGAAAGGATAAAAAAAATATTGATTAATAGCGACCAATATTACGCTTTAGTGATACCATCTGAATACAATCAAGTAACTACCAATAGTATTGTATTGCCAGTAAACCAAAACCGCGATTACACCTATATAAAACTACTCTATTGATCAGAATATTCACCAATACCCTTAATCAAACAATTTTTGTTCTCATTCTGTTTACAGTTTTGATTCGCTTTTTTGGTTACCAAGTTCCCTATGTAAATGCCTCTCAACCTGTTGACATTAGCTATCTAGCAAATTTGTTTAATATTTTAAACAGTACGCCGCTGAAGAGTTTTATTCTTTCTTCTTTGATGGTCTTACTTTCGGCACTCGTTCTCAATAATATTTGTATCAAACATGAGCTCATATTTATTCCTTCATTCTTGCCTGCCTATTTCTATGTGATGCTTAACAGTTTATTTCCTGATCAATTTTATGCAGGACCAACTGTTTTTGTTAACTTATTTATTATCCTTTCTATTGATGCCATATTGAATCTATACCGTTCCGATCGACCAACCAATGCTATCTTTTTGGCTTCGGTACTCGCAGGAATAAGTGCCTTGCTCAATATTTCATACTTCGCATTTTTCATTTTTGTAATCATTGGTTTGAATGTCTTTCGTCCGTTTAATTTCAGAGAAAATATTGCTGCACTTATTGGCTTTTTAATTCCTATCTATATGGGAACCGTTATTAATTATTTAATAAATAACACGTTCCTTCCACGGTATATTTTCTTTCCAGATTACGGCAATATAAAAACACAAGGCTGGGCGCTGCAGTCAGCTCTACCAGCTGTTTTACTTGTTGGCATTTTTGCAATATTGCGGATGTATAAGAATTATTTTAGGAATACCACCAAATCGAAAAGAGCCATTCAATTATTAATGATCTTAACTATTATATCATTGGTATTAATGGTAACAGGAAAGCAAAATCCCAGACAAGAATTTACATTTTTAAGTGTCCCCTTAGCCATCTATTTTGCCTTTTATTTCAGCAATTATAGTTTTAATTGGTTGAAGGAGATTATTAATTTAATCTTACTGTTGTCTGTTCTGTTTTTCCAATACAGACATGTGTTGGGATTATAAACCCATTGCTTTTAAAAACTCTGGATCTAATGGTTTTACACCCGATCCAAAATAATTTAGCAATTTGCCATCTGGACTTATTATAAATTTATTGAAGTTCCATTTAACTTCAAAGTCACCTGCACCATTTTTACTTTTTTGCGTTAGCCACTGGTATAGCGGATGTTGAGTGCTTCCTTTAACATCTATTTTTTCAGTTAACTGGAAAGTAACACCAAAGTTTTTTTGACAGAATGCACCAATTTCAGCAGCAGTGCCAGGTTCTTGACCACCAAATTGATTGCATGGGCAACCCAATAGCACGATATTTTTATCTTTATACTTTTCGTTGAATGCTTGCAAATCCTTATACTGTGGTGTATAACCGCACTCACTAGCGGTATTAACCACTACAATGTATTTGCCTTTGTAGTCAGACAATTTAAGTGGTGTTGCGCCATCCAGTGAATTGATACTAATATCGTAAACAGAGGTCGTTGGATTAACTTGTTCTGCGTTTTCAACCTTTTTTGATTTACCAACAAAACAAGAGGTAAGAAGTGTAATGATTCCCATAAATGTGAAAATGTATTTCATAAATAAGAAACAAAAATAAATCAATTGTGTTTTATAATTTAATGGAATATAACGAAATCATTAAAACCGACCCACTTAAAAAAGATGCCATCTATCAAGGAGAGGATAAATTTTCGCCTATTCCTCTCACTGTCTCTTCGCCCAAAATCAATCCCATAGACAAGCGATTAGTAAAAGCCACTGCCTTTGAAACCATGCAGTATCAGGCCAATCAGCAGATTAATATACTTAAAAAACAAGCTGACTTAATAATGGCTCAGGCTAAAGAAATTGAGGACCGATTAATTATTTCACAAAAAATATACGAGGCCGATTTAAACTTCGAACCAGTGATTGGCACCACTTACCATGTCTATGAAAAAAGGGGGAAAGCAGTTCTTTCTTTAATTGCACCTTATGAATGGGGTAAAAAAATGCCTTTTGATGCACACACTTGCTCAGCCACCTTACTAGCCGACAAGAGTTGGCAATTGGTAAAATAACCAAGGCAAAATTAAAAGTGGCCGTTTTATTTTCCCAACAAAAAAATGGTTTCAGTAAATTGGTAACCCTTCTCCATCATTTAAAAAAGCCATTGAAATACTATTACCTCTGAATAATGCTATCAACTAATTTAGGTTATAATGTATCTTTTGCAACTATCTATATACGCCAATTAGAACAATTCTAATGGTCATAAAACCAAGCCTAGCTGATTAATTCTATATTGCAGAGATGAAGATTATATTTTAACAAACATACCAATTCTGTAATTAATGCCGTTATCTTTATTCTTAGAAATGAAAAATAAATTGATTACAAAGCATTGGTTTTTACTTTTACTACTGCCTCTCCTATTTATATCGGCTACAAAAAAGAAAAAATACAAATCGATGCCCCAGCCACAGGGATTTGTCTACATTCCTAGCGGTGCACTAAATGGCCATTCAGTTTCGGCCTTTTGGATGTCTGAAACAGAAATAACCAATGCCCAATACCACCTATTTTTAAACGACTTAATCGATAGTGGCTATAAGGAACAATACCTATTGGCCTACCCAGACACCGCTGCACTAAAAATCAAACAGTGGATAGGCTGGTACAAAATTAATTATTTTACCCATCCGTATTTTAGCGAATGTCCTGTTGTGCACCTCACACCAAAACAAGCGGAGATCTATTGCAGTTGGCTAACACGCAAATACCGTCGCCAATATCCAACAATAGATTATCCTACTTTTAGAATTCCTTCCCTACAAGAATGGCAATATGCAGCAAGAGGTGGCAGGTGGAGTGGTTATTTTCCTTGGGATGGCGAATATATGAGAAACAGCAGAGGTTGCCTATTGGCAAATTTTTTTAATATTGATGATAAGTTCATTTACTTCGATTCTACTTTTGACAATCGCTACCAATCTGAAAGCTATAATAATTACTATTGTAATTGGAACAATGGCATTGAAGAGACCAATAATTTAAAAACCTTGCATTTGTTAAAGAAAAAGAAATATGTATTTTATGGCTTACCATTATGGGCCGACGCTTATTTTCCGAATGATTTTGGTTTGTATAACATGAGTGGAAATGCTGCCGAAATGGTGCTTGTAAACGACACAGCAAGATGTGTTGGCGGCAGTTATAAAAAACCTGGTGCATACTTGCGCCTCGACCTGCTTTTAGACCACCATAGCAAAGATAAATTCCCAATGGAGGATGTTGGTTTCAGGGTGGCGGTAAGTTATAAAAGAATAAATTAGGTTGTAAAAGACACTAGAATGATTTGAGTCTTATAATTGTCCATAATTCTAGTGGCATCATTTCAAAGATGTAATTTATCCTCCAATCCCCTATTTTTGCCAAAATAATTGTCAATCCATGAAATCAATTTTTACTATTTTATTGTCCTTTTTCGCCGTCATTACTTATGCCCAAATAGATGGCACACACATTCACTATTTGGCTGATCCAGATGGCGCAGAACGCAATCACCCCATCGATATTACCCACATGAAACTCGAAGTTTCCTTTATTCCTACGGAGGGTAAAGTAATTGGCAAGGTTACCCATGAATTTACAACGATTCAAAAAGGAATAGACACCTTGTTTTTTGATGGCCCTGGTATCAATATTTTAAGTGCACAATTGGATAACCAAGATCTTAATTTTTACACCAATGCCGAAGGTGTTGTAGTAAAGTTCAAAAAGAAAATGAATTGGGACGAGAAACACAGTATTACATTTAATTACAATGCAACGCCTAAAAGAGGCATTTATTTTATAGGATGGAATGAGCCTGAAAATTACGGAACGCCTGATATTACCTATATACGCAAACAAATATGGACCCAAGGTCAAGGAACCGATAACCGCTACTGGATTCCAATGTACGATTGTTTAAATGATAAATTTATCACCGAAACCATGGTTACCATCGACACCAAATACAAAGTATTATCGAACGGTAAGCGTTTGAATGTTGAGCAAAATACGAATGGCACCACCACTTGGCATTATACCATGGAAAAACCACATGCTGGCTATTTGTTGATGCTTGGAATTGGCAATTATAGCATTAAAGAAAGTAGAACCAAACGCGGCACCTTGGTGCAATTTTGGTACTATCCTGAGTTCAAAGACCGTGTAGAATTAACAAGTCTTCATACCGAGCGCATGATAGAAATTTTAGAAGAAACGACTGGCACACCCTATGCATGGGGTGGCACATACGCACAAATAATGGTTCAGAATTTCTTGTATGGTGCCATGGAAAACACTGGTGCTACTGTATTTGGCGATTTCTTTACTGTGGATGCGAGAGCCTTTAAAGACAGAAATTATATGGGTGTGAATTGCCATGAACTGACCCATCAATGGTTTGGCGATTTAGTAACGGCTCGAGGGGGCTCTGACCATTGGTTGCAGGAGAGTTTTGCAACCTTTTTTCCGAAATTATTTTTCAAAGAATTAGACGGTTATGATGCTTACCAATGGGCACTCAGAGGAGAATACAACGCAGCTCTGGCACAAGGCGAAATAGACAATTACCCTGTTAGGCATACCAAAGCAGGAAGCAGCCGCCACTATCCGAAAGGCAGCGCGGTACTAAGCATGTTGTATTATCAATTGGGCGAAGAAAATTTCACCCGCTTTATCCAACATTATTTAGCCGAAAACGGTTACAAAAATGTTGAGACTTGGGATTTCCAAAAAGCCTTAAAAGACAAATTGGGTATGAACTACGATTGGTTCTTCGATGAATGGATTTACCGAGGAGGCGAGCCTCATTACAAAGTAAGCGTTCGTTCAGAAAAAAATGCAACTTATTTTAATGTACAACAAACCCAAAAAACAGATGGACATATTCGCTATTTCAAAATGCCAATGGTGTTTGCCCTGTATTTCAAAAACGGCAATGTTTTCAGAGACACAGTAATGGTTGAAGATTCCGCCTCACAAATTATTCGCATTCCAAATAAAAACAGTGAAGACATAGCCTTTGCTTTATTTGATGAAGAAAGTAGAGTGATGAAAAAAATGGATTTCAAAAAAGGCAAAGATGAGCTAATGGCTCAAGCAGCCAATGCTAAATATATGATCGATAGATATGACGCTGTTGTTGGATTAAGCACCACGCCATTTGCAGAAAAAGTAGAATTCCTAAAAGTGCGTTATGCAACTGAAAAGCATTTTGCAATTCGTGCTGAAATTGCCAAACAATTGGCCAATCAAAAAAGCCTAAACAAATGGTATAGCAACATCGTAAAAGACAGAGCGGAAGTAAAGAATGCATTTATTTCGGCTGATACAACCATTAAAGACCAACAGGCAATATTTGCACTTCTACTGCAAGACAGCAGCTATACTGTTGTTGAAAACACACTGGATAAACTGATGAAGAGTAAGGATATTGACAAAAAGGATAAACAAAAATATCTAGCATCAGTCAGCAATGTCTACGGCATTAGCAACATAGTTCGTATTAAATATTTAGAGTATGCCTATACCTACAATCCTGCGGTTGATTCCAAAAATGAGTTAACAAAACTTTGCAGTCCGAATTATGAATTCCGTAGCAGAGCCAATGCAGCCAATGCCTTAAATCGTCTACATGTTTGTGACGAAGCGATAGTTAAAAACTTAATTGGTGCGGCACTTACTTATAATGGCCGTTTAGCTGGGCCATGTGGCGATGTATTAAAAGATTTCAAGAAAGATGCTTCATTCAATGCCATCATTCAAAAATACATAGCGACACTGAATGCCGAAGAACAAGACCGTTTAAAGAAGGCTGGTATTAAAGATTAATTTAAACGCATTATATTCAAATAGTGCAAGCTGCCTGCCCAATTATTAAAACATGACGGCTATCAATTAAATAAATTTAGAAATTATTTAGAAATATTCTAAATTGCGCCTCTATTTCAATGACAGCAGCGGATTTAAAAAAAGGCGAGCGTGCAATAATTACAGAAGTAATATATTGTGACTTGCAGTGTAAGCTGCTTGAAATGGGTTGTTATTGTGGGAAAGACATTGAGATGCTTTTTAAAGCACCCTTTGGCGACCCGATTGCATTTGATATTGATGGCTATACATTGGGTTTGAGAAAAGAAGAGGCCCTTAAATTGATTGTTGAACTTAAATAATTTGGCCGAAATACCCATTCATATTGTATTAGTAGGGAATCCAAACACCGGCAAAACCACCTTATTTAATACACTTACTGGTCAGAACCAAAAGGTGAGTAACCTACCAGGAACAACCATTGAAGAGAAAAAGGGATTTTTTGATTATGATGACATTCGAATTAATGTCACTGATTTACCAGGCACATATAGTTTATACCCCAATGGAGAGGATGAACAAATTACCACACAGTTTTTATTAAATCATAAAAATCATGCCATCGATGCCATTGTATTTGTTGCGGATGCTAGCAATTTAGAGCGAAATTTGTTGCTTTACACACAAATTGCCGACCTCGGTATTCCAACACTCATTGCCTTAAATATGTTAGATGTTTTAGAACAAAAACACATTGACATTGATTTAGAAAAACTTTCTGTTGAATTACAGACCATAATTGCTCCGATTAATGCGAGGAACGGCACGGGGATAAAACAATTAAAAAATAAAATTTTAAAAACCAAAGTGGCTGTTCAACGCAATTTTTTTATGCCCACTGCCGAGCAAAATAATTTAATTAATTTGCAGCCCAACGTCGAGACAGCCTATACGCGATGGCAAATCGTATATAACAGTTACAAATTCGCTAAAATAAAAGATGATATCAGACAACAATTTAACGAAATTCTGCCATTTAGTGATAAAATAATTGCAGAAGAAACGTCTAAACGCTTTGCCGTTATTCATCCCATTGTTGAGCAAATTACTTTAAAGAAAACTGTTAAAGAAAAAACAATTACTCAAAAAATTGATGCTGTATTATTGCACCCTGTTTGGGGCTTTTTAATTTTCTTCACCACTCTTTTTATTATTTTCCAGTCTATATTTCGACTGGCTGAATTTCCAAAAAGTTGGATAGAAAATTCATTTGCGTGGGTCACCGTTTTATTTAAGTCTAACTTGCCCGATAATACCTTTAGTCAGTTGTTATGCGATGGCATATTACCAGGTCTAGCAGGGGTTATGGTCTTTCTGCCACAAATAATTATACTCTTTTTTATTCTTGCACTTTTAGAGGACAGTGGCTATATGACCCGTGTGAGTTTTATCACCGATCGGTTGATGCGCAAATTTGGATTAAATGGAAAATCTATCATACCACTGATAGGTAGCATGGCCTGCGCTATTCCTTCGATAATGGCAACTAGAAATATCGAAAACAAGAAAGATCGTTTAATCACTATTTTAGTAACTCCTCTAATGAGCTGTTCAGCCCGCTTGCCTGTTTATACGTTATTGGCTGGCCTACTATTTATTGAAAACACCCATGCCTTAATTGATTTAAGAGGCCTTTTAATTCTTGGCATGTATATCATTGGTTTTATTGTTGCGCTTTTGTTTGCCTTTATTTTTAAATTAATTTTAAAACAAAAACAAAGAAGTTTCTTCGTGCTAGAATTACCTGATTATCGCCTTCCAAAATGGAAAAATATTTCGATTACTTTAAAATTAAAAACCAAAGATTTTGTTTTTAATGCGGGTAAAATTATTCTAATTGTAAGTGTTATTTTGTGGTTTTTGGCTAGCCATGGGCCTACCGAAAAGTTCGCTGCTATTAATCAAAAATATGCTTCTTATACGCAACCCGACCGCGAAGCAAAAATACAATCTGAGCGCTTAGAGGCCAGTTATGCCGGCATTTTAGGCAAATCTATTGAACCTGCAATTGAACCCCTTGGATACGATTGGAAAATTGGCATTGCTTTGATAACAAGTTTTGCTGCGCGAGAGGTATTTGTCGGCACAGTTGCTACCATCTATTCTGTTGGCAATAGCGATGACGAATCTGCTATTACAAGTACTTTGGCGAAGCAAACCAATGGCGAAACCGGTAAAAAAACATACACCATGGCCGTTGTATTATCCTTGCTCGTATTTTACGCTTTTGCCATGCAATGTATTAGCACCATGGCTGTAACTTATAGAGAAACCAAGTCCATTAAATGGCCCATCGTTCAATTCTTGTACATGAGTGGGTTTGCCTATCTTTTAAGTTTAATAGTATATCAAACTTTCAAATAATCAGACTAAATATTTCAGTTTCATTGTAGGATACCACAACACTGAAAACAACAAATCTAAGTTAATCAATTTTTCATAAATCGATAACCTGGTAAAGAGCAATAATCGATAATAATGTATCATTAATTTATTTTCATCGTTTTTTAATACGCTCAACACATTTTTAACTGCCCTTGAATCTGCTGAATTCATAGAATTGAATTTATATAGAAATGTTTGAAATACCAGCTTTTGTTGATCATCAATTCTTGAATCTATATCACGCCATTTATTTTCCCAAAGTAAGTTCAATTTTTCTTCGAAATTATATTGCGTTAATTTTTGCTCAAGATTTTTTGAATGAGGCATGTGATATCTGTTTAGAAATGCCGGAACGTTTCCAAAATTCTTGATTGGAATTAAACGGTACCACATCTCATAATCTTCCATATAATCGTATGATGCATTATAAAATATAGACTCTGCTACGTAAAAATTTTTACTTAAAATACTAGGTTGAATCATGCAATTTTTAAACCATAAATGCGCTTTTATTAAGGCGTCATCAATGGGTAATTTCTTAAAGGAAATCGATTTGCTATCCGTTGTAATCCAAGAACCAACAATATCTATTGCAGGATGCTTTTGCATGTACAACACCTGCTGCTCAATTCTATCCTTGGTCATTGTATCATCGGCATCTAACCAAGCAATATACACTCCTTTTGCTTCCTTTAGTAGTCTGTTGCGCGAATTGGCTATGCCTAGGTTTTGTTCATGTTGTATGATTCTAATTTTACCAAATTTTTTAATCTCATCTAATGTATAATCTATTGACCCATCATTGAGCACTAATATTTCGACATTTGTATAGGTCTGACCCATACAACTTTTGATAGCTGTAGCTACAGTACTGTCTGCATTAAATGCAGGAATTAGTATTGAAACTAATGGCTGTTGCATATTACCTTGAGGTATTCTGTGGTGTTTTTTATACTGTATTTTTCAAGAAACTTTTCATCTGGCAAAACCCATACATCGCCTTCTATGCAATTATAAGCCTCTTCAACAGAATTAACAATTACGCTGTTACTTTGTTTCAACAAATCGCCAAGTCCGCCTCGTTTAAAACCAATCACTGGCGTATTAACTAACAGACTTTCATGCGCAGTTCTGTTCCAACCTTCATTTACTTTTAT
>JAQSCZ010000010.1:0-8801 GCA_029945665.1 bacterium
AGGCTCGTTATTGCTAGTATTACAGGGTTATGATACTTTGCGGACATTCAGAAATTATTATATTCAAAAACTTTAACAACACCATTATTGTTCACTCCAGTATATCTTTCATGAATTATCAATGTAGATGAATTTACTAGCTGAGTTGTAATTTCTGATTTAAATTCAAAATTGTCAGTATTATATATGAAATTGCCTGTTGAATCAGGGTATTTTGAATTGTAAATTAATTGGCCATTAGAAAATGTATAACTATAGCCAATTGTAGGGGAGTTTCGGCCATAACTTGACTCAAAGTAATTTGTGCAACTCCAATTTCCTACAAATATATCAAACTCATTTTTTGATACTTTTTCTTTTTTGCAACTATTGCTAAAGAGCAGTACACTTAATGTTACTATCAAAAAACAAGGATTTTTTTTCATGCCCAACTAAATTAATATTTCCAAAATTAAGCATTTAAAGTTTATTAATTGATTATTTGCATTCCAACGATTTAAATTTGCTTCAGCATTGTTTATTTTGACCAAATGCTTACAAATTAAATTACTGTTTAGTTTTTCTATATTAAAAAAGGGCTTTACAGTAGCTTTTAAAAACCACCATAAAACCCTTCCTACTTATTATGAAAAAAAACCTACTTTATATCAATACTGATTGGTTGAGCAACCTCTGATTTTGGCAATATTAATAACAATATACCATTATCAAATTGTGCTTCAATTTTTGTTTTAATGATTTTTGAAACATTAAAGCTTCTTGAGAATTTACCGAAGTGAATTTCTCTTTTATGCATCTTTTCATTTTCAGCAACAGTAGTGCTCTGTTTTTCGCCACTTATCGTTAAAAAATCACCTTCAACATTGATTTTTACATCCTCTTTTTTTATGCCTGGTATGGCTAAGTGTATTTCGAAACTGTTTGTTTTTTCAATGATATCTGCTTTTGGTGAAAAATGATTGGTTTCTGTTACTGATTCTTGAAATGATTTGTTCTCATGCAAAAATTCATTCAGGAATGAATTAAAGGATTGAGGAATGATTGATTCATTCATAAAGCTGGGTTTTGATTTTAAAAGTACCATATAGTTATTTTTTATTGTTATGTTATTTGGATTTCAAATCTAATTCCAATGAACAAAATAAGACAAATTGACGCAATATATCAATTTTCATTGCTTATATTTGACAAAATGACAGTAATTTATTTAAATTATGTCATTTTGAATGAAAAATATTGGAAGTTTATTAATTGCCAATGCCTAAATTATTTAATAATATTGCGTATTTTAAAACTATTTAATTCAGTCCGTTAGGTTTCAATAGTACATCATCGAGCAGGCTTGATGTATACTATCAATTTTAAATTGATTATATTTGCACTGCATTGGTGAGTAGGCAATTACGTATCAATATCTAAATAAATATGAAAATTGAAGTTATTTACATCCCATGTTACAAAAACGATTATAGATTATGCCGAATTTGTGTTGCTAGTATTCGTTATTGGTATCCAGATATTCCGATTGTAATTGTAAAGGATTTATTGATTGGAGATTTTGATACAACAGAACTTGAGCAAGCCTTTAATGTTTCCGTATTTCCTCAAGTGGCGAAAGCTTATGGTTGGGGCTTTTCTAAGTTCGAAGTTTTTTTCCAAAAAGAAAAAAGGCGCTTCCTCATGTTAGATTCTGATATCGTTTTTATAGGACCCATGCTAGATATACTCGAGCAATACAACACGGATTGGATAGTCTTTGATGAGCCATTTTCACAAGTTGATTTATTAAAGTATTATTTTGATCCAGATAAAATAAAAGAACTTGATCCTGATTTTAATTTTCCTGGTTATCATTTTAACACTGGTCAGTTTGTTGGTTGGACAGGTATTTTGAAACGCTCAGATTTCGATCAGTTTATTGAGTGGAAGGAACCTCGGATTCAGTTGCATAGGGAAGCATTTACTTTTGGAGGTGAACAGCCATTGCTCAATTATGTATTGATGAAAAAAGAAGCATCAAAAGAAATGACCGTGCATAAACTTGACTTTATGCGCGAAGGATTGCATCCTGAAACGCAATCCTTCTTACTCGACCGCATTAAGAAAAAGGAAGGATACCCTTATCTAATTCATTGGCACGATGGCAAAGCAGGGAGATATTATCCTAAATTTGATAAAATGCCACGTCCGGATATTTTATTGTTCTTCGAAGATTTATATTACCGAAAGGCCGGCGTCAGTCATATTTTACAGTCCATTAGAATTTGGAAAAAGTTTATTAAAAATCAGTTGTATTGGAAATATAAAACGTACTTTAAATAATAACCAAAATTTAAAGTGTTTTGACTTTTCATAATTAAATGAGTAATCCATTTTAACACTTTAATGGTGGATTATTCGCTTATAAAGTACCATGGAATATGAAAGAATCCTTCTTTAGTGTTTACTTGAACCGTGTTTTGAACGGCTATTTTTTCATATAATTCTTTTGTTACGGTTACCTGGTTTTTTTCTTTCAACTCGCCCCAAGGTTCTAGGTCAAAATGATAGCTTGTTCGCTTGCCTTGAATAACACTTTTATAAATAACTCTAACACGGTAGGTTTTTGTTGCTGACTTGTCGTAATAGCCATTTAAAGTAACCATACTGCCATAGGCATAGGCATAAAATAGAACAGCCATAAATAATACCATAAAATAGCTTATGCCTTCTTTGAAGTCAAACCGCTTTCCTCCAATGTATATTAAGCCTAAAAGTGACGCTACTATTATGTTGCAAGGTGTCCAAATGTTTGAAAAACGAAGGATTTCGTAATCCATTAAAGCCCGCCAAAAAATAGCAATGCAAGGTAAAAATATAGCTATAAATAAATTGGGGTGAATGCTATTGTTGTCCTCATCTAGCGCTATCATTCCTTTTGAAATGCGAATAATTGTGATTGCAATGATAGGTGTCAAGATGCAAGTAATTATTGAAAGTTCATAAGGGTCTGCAAATAGGAAAGTCCAAACCCCAATTGCTCCACCAATCCAATTAATGATACTTGTAACCGTTCTGGTCTTTTCTAAATTGTTTTCTCGCTCCGTTTCTGTTTTGCCGAAATAGGGATTGGTCATGATTGCGTCTTCACTAGCCATGCGTTGTAACAAATCCAAATCATCGAAATGCTCGCCAAGCCAAGCTATAATTTCATGTTTCCCTTTCAAAAAGCTACTGACCTTAATGGTTCTTTGTTTCTTCGATTTTGGAATAATGTAAATATAGCGGTCATCAGTCTTATAGCCTTTTATGTCATCAAATTGAAGTTTGCGTGTGTGAATTGCATCCTTCATGAAAAGATGTGTATCTGCTATCACAAATCGGCCAATTGCAGCTTCTCTAATGGCAATTGACATAACCGAAATTATGATTAAACTAATCGGTATGGTTACTATGGAGATGTCCTTGCTGCCATTGTTATGATCCCAAAAAGGACTGATTGCTAGGACTGCAAATAGACAAATAAATACAGTACCAATGATGTAAACAAGGATGGCCCATCTTTTGGCTAGTTTAAATTCTTTCATTAAATAGTAGTTGGATTAAACTAGTTTTTAGAGGTTAATAATGACAAGATGCAAAGCTATTTTATTTATGTAAAAGCACCAAGCGTCGCATTTAATACTCGAATTAGATTTAAACTATCATTAATCACGCTACAATTTCTTAATTTTGCACCAATGAAAGAAACGATTTATGTGATTGATGCCGCAAGAACACCCGTAGGAAAATATGCCGGAACTTTAGCTCATACCCGCCCAGATGACCTAGCCGCAATGGCGATTAAAGGGCTTATGGATAGAAATGTAAATATCCCTTTTGATCAAACTGAAGAAGTTATTCTCGGCGATGCCAACCAAGCTGGAGAAGATAATAGAAATGTAGCTAGGATGGCTTTGTTATTGGCTGGTTTGCCAATTCATGTTGCTGGTTATACCGTTAATCGTTTATGCGCCAGCGGTCTTCAAGCCATTGCTAATGCAAGTATGGAAATAGCCCAAGGCAATGGCGATTTATACATTGCTGGTGGTGTTGAAAGTATGAGCCGTGCACCTTTTGTCATGGGTAAATCGGATACTGCATTCGGTCGTGCTCCCGAAATCTATGATACCACCATCGGTTGGCGTTTTACTAATCCAGCCTTATCAAAATTATACCATCCGTTTACCATGGGTGAAACCGCAGAAAATGTGGCTACCCAATGGAATATCAGTCGCGATGAGCAAGATGCGTTTGCCTACAACTCTCAATTAAAATGGAGTGAAGCCGATAAAAAAAATGCATTTGCGAACGAATTAATCGCTATTTCACTTGCTCAAAAAAAAGGAGATCCTATTATTTTTAATAGAGATGAGCAACCGCGTATGAGTAGCATTGAGGTGCTTGGTGCACTGAAGCCTGCATTCAAAAAAGATGGCAGCGTAACAGCAGGGAATTCAAGTGGAGTAAATGATGGAGCCGCCGCTTTGGCCATCGCTTCAGAAAGTTTTGTAAAAGCGCATAATTTAAAGCCTTTGGCACGCGTTGTTTCAAGTGCGGCCAGTGGTGTCCATCCTGAAATCATGGGCATTGGTCCAGTAGAAGCTAGTAGAAAAGCGTTAAAACGAGCTGGTTTAAGTATCAATGATCTTGGCTTGGTAGAGTTGAACGAAGCTTTCGCCAGTCAGAGTATTGCCTGTATGCGCGAGTTAGGTTTAAATCCTGATATTGTGAATGTAAATGGTGGAGCCATTGCCATTGGCCATCCTTTGGGTTGCAGTGGAGCTAGAATAAGTACTACTTTAATTCATGAAATGCAAAAAAGGGATAGTGTTCGTTATGGTTTAGCTACTATGTGTATTGGCGTAGGTCAAGGACTTGCCATTGTATACGAAAAAATATAAAAAGGGGCTTGTGATTTTGAATTGCCAATTGCCAATTGTTATTTTGCCAATTCTATATTTCCTTACTTTCCAGTCAACGCTTCCAACCTCAACTGAGTCAATACTTTCTTAGTTTGAGCAGAAAAGTCGCCATTCATCATCCATTCGTAATAGCTAGGTTCTATTTTTAATACATCTTGAACCGTTTTTCCTTTGTGCTTTCCGAAATTGAAAACAGCTTGTTTTTTATCGTTGTAAACTAAGCGACCAGCAAGGTCAACTAGGTTACTTTGCCCACTAAATTGGTGTAAGAAATCGATGTTGTTTTCAAGGTCTTTGTAATGGTCTATTTGTGCCTGAATAATGTCCCAAGTAGCTTCTGTATCGGCTTTGGCACTGTGAGCGTTCTCTAGTGTTTTTTGACAGTAAAATTTATAAGCAGCGCTCAAATTGCGTGGTTCCATCACATGGAAAATACGCTGGGCATCAATGAATTTTCTTTTTAAAGTTTCAAATTCAACACCTACTCTGTAAAACTCCTCAACCAACATGGGGAAATCAAATTTATTGCTATTAAAGCCTGCAAAGTCGCAATTTATTAGGAATTGATTGAGCTCATGTGCTTTGTCTCTGAAGGTAGGTTCGTTGGCTACATCTACATTTGTAATGCCGTGCACAGCAGTTGCTTCGGCACTTATTGGCATCTCCGGATTAAAGCGGTGGTGCAGGTCGGTGCGACTGCCATCGGGTTGAACCTTTATCATGTAAAGTTCTATGATACGGTCTTTGGCAGTATTGATACCAGTGGTTTCCAAATCGAAAATCACCAAGGCTTTATTTAATTTTAAGTTCATTTAGCTAAATATTTTGTGATGCGTAAATATAAGATTTACAAATTGGGTCTTCTTTGTTTGGTGCGCTCTTCGGCCTGCTCTTGGCGCCATATTTCAATATTTTTAAAATTGCCTGAAAGCAATACATCGGGTACTTTCAATCCTTGGAATTCTGCAGGACGGGTATAAACGGGTGGTGCTAATAAATCATCCTGAAAGCTATCGGTAAGTGCCGATTCTTCATTGCCTAACACACCGGGAATTAAACGGATGATACTGTCTGTAATTATAGCTGCGGCTAATTCGCCACCTGTTAAGACATAATTACCTATGGATATTTCTTTGGTTACATAAAGCTGGCGAATTCTCTCGTCAATGCCTTTATAGTGACCGCAAAGTATAATGATATTTTCTTTTAAAGAAAGTGTGTTAGCTATCGGTTGATCAAGCAATTCACCATCAGGTGATGTATAAATAATTTCGTCGTAATTTCTTTCCTTTTTGAGGGCCTCTATGGCATTGGCTATGGGTTCACACATCATTACCATGCCTGCACCGCCACCATATTGGTAATCGTCAATTTGTCCGTGTGCATTAATGGCGTAATCGCGCAGATTAATTAGATTAATGGTTGCGAAACCCTTGTCCTGCGCCCTTTTTATCATTGAGTGGTTAAAAGGACTTTCGAGTAAAGCGGGTTGAACAGTAATGATGTCGACTCTCATTTTATAAATCTAAAATACCTTCTGGGAAATGAGCGGTAATAATTTTAAGTTCATCGTTAACCTCAATAATGAGGTCGGGGTGAAAAGGAATCAAAGTATCCTTGTATCCGTTTCTGAATTCTAGAAGCGTTTGATTCGGCATTTCTATAACATCTGTAACGCGGTATTCTATTTTAGTCACCTCGTCGATTAAAGTATAACCTTTGTAGGTGAAAGTTTCTTCTGAATCTTCGGTAATAAATTCCATAACCTGCTTTCCAACCACAATATTAGCCTCATCAATCGAATTAATATTTTTGAGTTTTATAATTCCGCCATCTTCGTTGTAGTTTTCTATCTTAAAGGGTACAAATTTTTCATTGATATTAACCAATAGATAGTCAGTTGGTTCAAAATCATCGTTATCAATAGAGATTTTGATATGGCCTTTGTAGCCATGGGTTCTTAATAGAAAACCCACCTTGCGGGTGGGTTTCTCGTGAATATTAATTGTTTTAGTTGCCATACAAAAGCTTTGAATTAAGCTTCTGGAGTTTCTGCAGCCGGAACATCCGTTTCAGGAGTTTCGGTAGCTGGAACTTCAACTGGTGTTTCAATAACTGTATTGTCAACTGGTGTTTCAACAACAGCTTCAACGGCAGGTGTTTCAACAACAGCTTCAACAGCAGGTGTTTCAACAGCAGGCGTTTCAACTACAGCTTCAATAGCCGGTGTTTCAACTACAGCTTCAACAACTGGAGCTTCAACAACTGGATTCTCAGCAGCAATTCTAGCTTGTTCAGCAGCTTCAGCTTCTGCGATTTTAGCAGCAGCAGCAGCAGCAATAGCAGCGGCTTTAGCCTCTTTAATTGCAGTTTCAGCTTTGAATTTAGCAGCAGCAGTTTGCGCTTTTTTGTCTGCAAGACCTTCGCGTTTACCTTGTACTTTTGCTTCTTTAGCAGCAGTCCATTCAGCAAATTTAGCGTCAGCTTGTTCAGCAGTCATAGCGCCTTTGCGCACACCGCCATGTAAGTGATGCAACATCATTGCACCTTTGTAAGATAGGATGGCTTTTACGGTGTCTGTAGGAACAGCTCCGTTGTCTAACCATTTAACCGCGTGTTCTAGATTCAGGTTAATTGTTGCAGGATTGGTGTTAGGGTTATAATCACCAATTCTCTCAATAAATCTACCATCTCTCGGAGCACGTGCATCTGCCGCCACAATGTAGTAGTAGGCTTGTTTTTTGCGTCCATGACGCTGTAATCTTAATTTTGTTGACATAAAATATTTATAAATCGCAAGTTCTCCATTTCTTGCGGGGTGCAAAAGTACTAATTAATTTCAAAATAACAAAATAGACAGGAAAGGAACCCCATTGAAATTAGCAGCCATTTAATCTTACTAGGCAATTAGCAATACTCTTCATTCAAAAAAATAATCCTTTTTTTGTAAAAGTTCTCCCATTTGCAATAAAAAATTGAAGCTAAACTTAACTAATATTCTGGAATTGTCTAAAAATAGATCCCAAAGTTTTCTAATTCCTTGAGCACCGGCTCATAGAATTCCTCTGTAACAGGCGCCAACACACCTTTTGTTTGAATTTTATTTTCTAAAATAAGTTTACAAGCAATTGCTAATGGCAAACCCACTGTTTTAGCCATGGCTGTGTGGGTATCGCTTTCACCCTCTAATGTCATGTGAACTGATCGCCAATATTGAATACCATTTTGCATGTATCCAATTTTATGAAGCATCACAATTAAATCTTTGTCACTGGCGCTCAAATGCCACTTTGGTTTGAGTATTTCCTCTAGTATTTGGGCCGATGTGCCGCTGATCAAAGGCAGCTTCTCATGACCAAATAAACCTAGCCATTCTAATTTTGCAATTTCATCCTCACCACAATGGGTTAATAGCCTTAATTCGGTCTTTAAATCTCCATGTCCATTTGGTAAATAGGTGGCAAGCCATTGAGAAAGTGTCGTTCCTTTACTGAATTGCAAGGCAATTGAGTCGTCAGTTAATCCCAGTTCTACTATCACTTGCCAAGCGGCGGCATATCCTTTTTTTCTAAGGGTTCCTCTTTTCATTGAAGACACTTGTTCTAAATTATATAACGCCATATATTTCAGGGAATCGCGGTTGGCATAAGCTTCAAAACTCCCCGCATTTTCAATCTCGAATGTTTCAATATGCTTGAATAATTGATGATAAGGCACCAGCTTAAGTTCATTGTTCTTTAAAAATAAGGCTGGAGCACCTGCACCGGCCAAAACGACATTGCGTGGGTTCCAACTGAATTTATATTTCCATGGATTGTCTCCGTCACTATTATTGGCTACTAAACCACCGCAATAACT
>JAQSCZ010000010.1:8811-43409 GCA_029945665.1 bacterium
TTCAAAACTATTAATTACCCCACCTTCTGCTTTTATACTATCCATCATTTGCATGGCGCTCATGTGGTCGATACCTGGATCCAAGCCACATTCATTTAAAAATATTAAATTTTTTTCCTTTGCTTCCTCGCTTAAAGCTTTCATCTCGTCAGAAATATAAGAGGCAGTACCTAGGTTTTTATGGTGTTTTAAACAAAGTTTAGCAATGTGAATATGCAAGGCCGCTGGCAGCAAGGAAATAACCATTCTACATTTTCCCACCAATGGTTCAACTTTGTTTTGGTCGAAAATATCCAATTCTTGAAAAGCAATGGATACTTGGTTTGTAATCTGCTTTTTCGCATACAAAATGTCCTTGTCACAAATTAAAAGTGATGTGTTGTTTTCTACACACCATTTTTGAAGGTATTCAATTAAATATAAACTGCTGCGACCAGCGCCAAAGAGTAGGAGATTATTCATTGCGGAGCAAAGGTACTTTTATAATTTTTGAAAATGTATATTTAATAGACGTAGTAATTTAAGATAAATTCTTGATTTGACTATCCGTTCTAAACCGCATTCGCACACACCATTCCATCTATCGCAGCGCTGACAATGCCGCCTGCATATCCTGCACCTTCGCCACAAGGAAATAAGTTTTTAATTTCTGGATGTTGCAAATTTTCTTTGTTACGGGGTATGCGTACTGGCGATGATGTGCGACTTTCTACACCTACGAGTACGGCTTCGCTTGTGCGATAACCATGCATGGTTTTTCCAAAATGTGTTAAGCCTGTTCGCATGGCTTTTATTATAAAATCTGGTAAAATATGTTTTAATTCTATGCTTTTAATGCCAGGTATATAGGAGCATTCGGGCAAAGTAGATGAGATTTTGTTTTGGATAAAATCTTCAACCCTTTGCGCAGGGGCTATAATGCTGCCGGTACTTTGATAGGCTGTATGCTCAACGCTCTGCTGAAAAGCTAAAGCTGACAATGGTCCCATACCATATTGCGCTTGCCAATGTTTAGGCTCTACTGTAACTACCAATCCACTATTGGCAAAAGCGCCATTGCGTTTACTAGGGCTCCAGCCATTCACTACGGTTTCGTTTTTATCAGTTGCCGCAGGTGCTATTATTCCACCAGGACACATACAAAATGAAAATACACCACAGCCTTCGGCTTGCGTTACAATACTATAAGCAGCTGGTGGCAAGTTTTCATCGCGTTTTATTTGTTTATATTGAATGGTATCAATAATGTGTTGAGGGTGTTCAATTCGCACGCCTAATGCAAAAGGTTTGGCTTCAACCAATATTTTTTTGTCGTTCAATAAATGAAAAATATCGCGAGCGGAGTGGCCTGTAGCAAGAATGACAGCAGATACTGGGATTTCAGTATCGTTGTTGCACACAATGCTTTCAATAGCGCCATCGACTATTTTAAAATCAGTTAATTTGGTGTCGAAATGTATTTCACCTCCATTGGCTAATATACTCTCACGCATTTTCTCAATAATATGTGGTAATTTATTGGTGCCAATGTGCGGGTGTGCATCTATTAAAATATCTGCATTAGCCCCATATTGTACAAATGTTTGAAGCACTCTCTCTACACTTCCTCTTTTTTTACTGCGGGTGTAAAGTTTGCCATCGCTGTATGTGCCTGCACCTCCTTCTCCAAAACAGTAATTACTTTCTGGATTAACCAATAATTCTTTGTTAAGTGCAGCTAAGTCACGCCTTCTTTCTTTGACAGGTTTGCCACGTTCAATAATGATTGGCTGTATTCCGCGTTCTAGTAACTGAAATGCTGCAAAAATACCTGCCGGTCCACACCCAATAATAGCAACCTTCTGGCTAAATCCATTCTGTTTTATTTCAAATTGATTGACCGTTGATTCTGGGACTTCTCCATTTAGAAAAACATTCAGTTTTAAAACATAAACAATGGGTTTTTTTCTAGCATCAATCGAGCGTTTAATCAGCTGAATTGAATTTATATCACTAGCAATATGCGGCTGTGATAAGGCTACCGCATCCCTTGTTTTTTGTTCATCAAAAGCATCGGCTGGTAATAGTTTTATTTCAATTTCTAATGGCATATATAAGGTCAGGTGTTTATCCTGAAAACGATGCAAAGGTAGTTAAATTTGGTAATAGGGAATGAAGGTGCTTGTTTCGTGTTTTATATATTGGTTAACAACAGTAACGTGAATTTGCTATTCATTTTATAAATAATTACCTTTGCAGTCATAATAATTATACGCAATGGCAGATATTTTTGAAAAGGTAAAGAAAAACATGGGTCCTTTAGGCGCTCACATCAAGGAAGCACACGGTTATTTTACGTTCCCCAAATTAGAGGGAGAAATAGGACCAAAAATGAATTTCAATGGCAAAGAAAAATTAAATTGGAGTTTGAATAACTACCTTGGATTGGCCAATCATCCTGAAGTAAGAAAAGCCGATGCTGATGCTGCAGCCCAATATGGTATGGCTTACCCAATGGGTGCCCGTATGATGAGTGGTAACAGTAATCCACACGAACAATTAGAAAGAGAGTTAGCGGCATTTGTTGGTAAAGAAGATGCTATATTATTGAATTTTGGGTACCAAGGGGTCGTTTCTATTATAGATGCAATGGTTGATAGACATGATGTTATTGTGTATGATGCCGAGTCTCACGCATGTATCGTAGATGGGGTGCGTTTGCATGCTGGTCATCGTTTTCAATACAAACACAATGATATGGAAAGTTGCGAAAAACAATTGCAACGCGCTACAAAATTAGTAGAGAAAAGTGGTGGTGGAATTTTCGTTATTACCGAAGGTGTATTTGGTATGAGTGGTAACCAAGGTAATTTAAAGGGTGTAGTTGCTTTAAAAGATAAATACGATTTCCGTTTATTTGTTGATGATGCGCATGGTTTTGGTACCATGGGTAAAACAGGTAGTGGAACAGCCGAGGAGCAAGATGTAATAGAAGGGGTAGATTTACACTTCTCTACTTTTGCTAAATCAATGGCAAGTATTGGTGCATTTGTAGCCGGTCCAAAAATTATTTTAGACTTTTTACGCTATAACTTACGTTCTCAAATTTATGCTAAATCATTGCCGATGCCATTGGTAGTTGGTGCTCTTAAACGTCTTGACTTGTTAAGAAGTCAACCTGAATTGAAAGCCAACCTTTGGAAAAATGTGAATGCATTGCAATCTGGTTTGAAAGCGGCTGGTTTTGAAATCGGAACAACAACCACTCCTGTAACGCCTGTAATATTGAGCGGAACAGTAGCCGAAGCAACCCATTTAACCTTCGATTTAAGAGAAAATTATGATATTTTCTGTTCAATAGTAGTGTATCCAGTCATTCCAAAGGGCATCATTATATTGCGTTTGATTCCAACAGCGGTGCATACCTTGGCCGATGTTGAGAGAACAATTAAAGCCTTTAAAGAAATTAAAGAAAATTTAGCGGCTGGTAAATATAACCACGAGAAGCTAGTAAACGCTGCAATCTCTTAAGGGAGAATCTGCAAAATAAGTTGTCCCTAAATTTCTGAAAGATTATAAAAAAATCATTCAAACAATTGATGAATGCGTATTTCAATTTCACCAAGGGTGAGAGAAATGCTTTTGTTTTTGTCGTAATTGTAATTTTAGTCATTGCTCTCGTTCCTTTTTTTTTATTTAACGAAAAGCCACCTAGTCAAGTGGAGTATACGCTCTTAGATGAAATCGAAGCGAGCAGCTCGGATACATTAAATAAAAAGGAGAATGGAGAGCAGTTTCAAGAATACCCTGAAAAGGTTTATGATAAAAACAAGTTTCAATTTAATCCGAATACGGCGAGTGAAAAAGAGCTACAAGACTTGGGGTTTAAACCTTATATATCTCAGCGCATAGTTAAATTTAGAAACGCAGGTGGCCAATTTAAAATTAAATCTGATTTATATAAAATTTATGGCATCAACCCTGGTTTTGTTGAATCGATATTGCCATACGTCGATTTGCCTGAAGTAAATGAGCAAAAAGAGGGAAAATGGGTCGCTAAGGCTTATGCAAAACCCATAACACCCGAACTTATTGATTTAAATACTTGTGATACGCAAGCCTTAAATAGATTGCGCGGTATTGGCAATAAATTATCTCAAAGAATTGTAAGTTTCAGGGAAAAATTAGGTGGCTTTTATAGTTTAGATCAGTTGAACGAGGTATATGGTCTTCAGCCTGAAGTGATTGAAAATATTAAGCCTCGATTTAGCAATAATCTAATGCCCAATCGTTTTATAGAGATTAATTCCATCTCGGTGGAGGAATTGGGTCAGCATCCTTATGTAAAAAAAGCGCTTGCACAAATTATTATAAATTACAGAACGCAACATGGTCCGTTTAAATCAGTTGATGATTTGCTGAATGTCAAGGTATTAGATGAAAAAGCATTAGAAAAAATAAAAAATTACATAAAACTATAAAAAGATAATACATATTTAAGGTATTAATTTATATTTTTGCAAAATATATGAATTTCGAGATTTCAGAAAGTCAGTTAATGATTAGACAGATGTGCAAAGATTTTGCAGATCGCAATATTCGTCCAAAAATGATGGAGTGGGACGAGGCTCAAACTTTTCCAGCAGAACTTTTCCATGAAATGGGAAAGCTCGGTCTTATGGGTATTTTGGTACCTGAAGAATATGGCGGAGCAGGTTTAGGTTATTTTGAATATGTTGATGCAATTGTTGAAATATCCAAAGTATGCGGTTCAATTGGTCTTAGCATGGCGGCCCATAACAGCTTGTGTACTGGACATATTATGATGTTTGGTAACGACGAGCAAAAGAAAAAATGGTTGCCTAAATTGGCCAGCGGTGAGTGGATTGGGGCTTGGGGATTAACCGAAGCGAATACTGGGAGCGATGCTTTGCGCATGCAAGTAACTGCTCGCAAAGAAGGCGATGAGTGGGTTTTAAATGGTGCTAAAAACTGGATTACCCATGGTATCAGCGGTAATGTGGCTGTAGTATTGGCTAGAACAGGCGATTTGCTAGATTCTCATGGTATTTCTGCATTTGTAGTTGAAAGAGGAACCCCAGGTTTTAAAGCAGGTAAGAAGGAAAATAAATTGGGCATGCGTGCGAGCGAAACTGCCGAAATGATATTCGAAGAATGCAGAATACCTGCAAGTAATTTGTTGGGCAATGTAGGTGAAGGCTTTATTCAAGCCATGAAAATATTAGATGGTGGTAGAATTTCTATTGCAGCGCTCTCTTTAGGTATTGCAAAAGGTGCTTATGAAGCGTCTTTAAAATATGCGAAAGAACGCGAACAATTTGGTCAGCCGATTGCCAACTTTCAAGCCATTGGCTTTAAACTAGCCGATATGGCCATGCAAATTGAAGCGTCTGAATTGTTAATAAATGAAGCCAGTGATTTGAAAAACAACCACAAAAGTGTGACTAAAGTTTCGGCAATGGCTAAATATTATGCAAGTGAAACTTGTGTAAGAGTGGCGACCGAAGGTGTACAAATTTTTGGCGGATATGGTTATACCAAAGATTTTCCGGTTGAAAAATATTACAGAGATAGCAAACTTTGCACCATCGGTGAAGGAACCTCTGAAATTCAAAAATTAGTAATCTCAAGAGCCGTATTGAAATAATCAAAAAAGGCAAGTGATAGCAATAGCTTCAGATAAAAATAAAATTCTTATAAAATATTTGTTATTAATTGAAATACTTGTATATTTGCCATCCTTAATTTTAACAAAAGTAAAATGATTTATATTAGTGTAAAAGACAACGAAAACTTAGACAAGTCTCTAAAAAAGTACAAAAAGAAGTTTGAAAAAATTGGCATTATGAAAGAGCTTAGATCTCGTCAAGCTTTCGAAAAACCATCTATTACACGTAGAATGGAAGTTAGAAAAGCAGCATACCGTCAGTTTGTACAAAACGAAGCTGCTCAATAAATCATAAATAATATTATATTAGCGTCCGATAATTCAAAATTGTCGGACCTTTTTTTTATATCGCAATTTGAAACCTATCTGGTTTCCGAGAAGAAAGTATCTCTTCATACCGCTACGGCCTATTTGAACGATCTTAAGCAATGTTTAGCATATCTTGAAAAGGAAATGGACATAAATGATGTGCAATCCATTACACACTTGCACATCAAAAGTTGGTTGGCTAATTTAATGCTTAATAAAATGAATGCCAGCTCCGTTAACCGAAAGCTCTCGGCAATCAAAACGTATTATAAATATCTAATCAGGCATCAACTCGTTACCCTGAACCCAATGCTCAAGGTAACTGCACCCAAGATGTCTAAGAAATTACCGACTTTTATCAATGAAACGAAAGTTGAAGAAATTTATGAGAAGGAGGGGATGAATGCTTCAGAAACGGATAGCGACACTGCTATAACCATGGCCAACGCTATATTTTCAACACTCTACCAAACGGGGGTGCGTTTAAATGAGCTTATCAATCTAAAAAAAACGAATGTAGACATTGATAGAGCGACCATTAAAGTACTGGGAAAGAGAAATAAAGAACGCATTATTCCCATAACCGAAGAACTGAAATCTATTTTGCAGCCTTACTTATTAGAATATCCAGAAAGCGAATGGGTGTTTAATACCCAAAAGGGTCAAAAGCTTTATCCAAACTATGTGTATAGGGTGGTTAAAAATTTGCTAAATCAATATACAACGCTTAAGAAGAAAAGTCCGCATGTGCTCCGACATACTTTTGCAACCCACATGTTAAATGGTGGTAGCGACTTAAATGCCATAAAGGAGCTATTAGGGCACGCAAACTTATCGGCAACGCAAATTTATACACACAATAGTATCGACCGCTTAAAAGAGGTTTACAATAAGGCCCATCCGAAAGGAAAGGAGTAATCGATAAGTGACTTCTTAGGTCGATCATTGTCTAACTTTTAAACATAATTGATTTGCAATAATTTCATTTTCAGTATTTCGGAATGATTTTTGAACTTATTTAAAAAGCAAAACTTTTGTCGAAATTGTTTTGATTCATCAATAGAGTGTGCTATTTTTGAAATAATACAAAATTAATTATTAATTTATAATGCAAATTTTCAAACATCCTCTTCCTTTAAAATTTGTGAAAATCACGGTCTCAACTTTAATCCATTTTAATACGAAACAGTACACTCTAAAAACTCGATAGGACAGCCTCGCTTTTCCCAATTTCGGGAAACTTTTCTGTTCAATTAACCATAAGGTTACAATGAACAAACAACAATAAAACAAATAAAAAATAATTACCACATGGAAATCGTATTTCAAAACACCAACTTTAAAGCAGATAAGAAACTGCTTGATTTGATTGAAACTAAACTGAATAAACTTGAACATTTTTATGATAAAATAATAGATGCTTCTGTATACCTAAAAGTTCAGAAAACGGATGATAAAGTGAATAAAACATTAGAGATTAAAATGAACGTGTCGAATGCCATTCTTTTTGTAGAAGAGCAAGACAAGACTTTTGAGATTGCACTTGATAAGGCCGAGGATTCCTTAAAAGCGCAATTGATAAAATATAAACAAAAAATAGTGCAACAAGCCCACTAATAGCAGACAACCCCGCACTTAAAATGCGGGGTTTTTTGTGGCTTTTGTTTTCTTGTCAAAGCTGGCTTGGTATTTTTCTTGGTAATTTTTGAATTGCAACAAAAGCATATTTTTTATTCATAACCTTTGATAACCGTCAAGGCTAATGATAATAACAGTTACAAGCGTTTTTAGCCTAAAAAATGTCTATTAAGCGCAAAATTACAAGTTACTGCGCTTCCAAAAGGAAGAGATGCAATAAAGTCAATGGTTTTCAAATGATTAATTAAAACTAGACTAACTAGGGCAGGTTAAAGCCAATGAATTAAATCTTACTAAAAAAAATCTTTTAAATCTGTGAATCAGAGGCTAGAGACTCAAATGCTCAGCTAGCACCCAAGCTTCGCTCCAAGCCGCTTGGAAATTAAAGCCTCCGGTGAGTGCATCAATGTTTAAGACTTCACCCGCAAAGTATAAACCAGGCACCAATTTGCTTTGCATGGTTTTAAAATCTATTTCTTTTAAATCAATGCCACCTGCTGTTACAAATTCATCTTTAAAAGTACTCTTTCCTTTTACTTGTAATTGAAAAGCCGTTAAGCCTATGCATATTAGTTGTAGGTCTTTTTTAGAAATATCTGCCCAAGTCACTGTATCATTAATTAGAGTCGTTTGAACGAGTGCTTTCCAAAAAACGACTGGGTAAATTGTAAATTGATGTCGTGCTTACTTGTTTCTTTGGATTTAATTTTCTTTGTGCATTCAATACATTTAACACCGTTTCTTCCTTGGCTTCATCACAAAAATTAAGTGCAATATCAAATTCGTAATTCTGGTGGTTAAGCAAACGTGCCCCAACTGCTGAAAGTTTCAGTATGGCTGGTCCACTAAGGCCCCAATGGGTAAAAAGCAGTGACCCTTTTTGTTCTAAGTCAGCGGCATTCAAACCCAATTTTTTGATAAGGGTTTTCTCAACTTGTAATTTTACCGAAACATTCGGAATGGCTACACCCTGCAATTGTTGAATAAGTGGATGTTGAATATTAAATGTGAATAACGACGGCACGGGGGCTACCAAAGTATGCCCAAATGTTTTGAGCAGTTGCCAAAAATAATTGCTGCTGCCTGTAGCTATGACAATTTGTTTGGCTTCTATCTGCTCGTTTTCGCCATGAATTATAAAAGAATGTTCACCCTTTTCGATCGATTGCACAGGGTAATTTATTTGAATTTTAATTTGATGCTTCTCACATTCATTCAAAAAACAATTGACGATAGTTTCCGAACTATCTGTAACAGGAAACATCCTTCCATCGCTTTCCGTCTTCAGTTCTACACCTTTCTCTTTGAACCATTGAATGGTTTCCGATGGCGCAAACTGATTAAAAATCGCGAGCAATTCCTTCTTACCCCTAGGGTAAAATGTTATAAGGTCTTTAGGTGAAAAACAGGCATGTGTAACATTGCAGCGACCACCGCCACTAATTCGTACTTTACCTAAAACAGTTTTTGTTTTTTCTAATATAGCAACCTTTAAATGTGGGTGCTTTATTTTGATATTGATGGCTGCAAAGAAACCAGCGGCTCCTCCACCGATAACAGCAATATCTAACATCTTATCGTTATATAGCTGAGATATGGATGTGGTAACTTTCCATCACCAAATTGGCCAACAATTTTTTGCAAGCATTTTCAGCTTGCTCTTTCGCAGCCATTTCGCTTTCTGATTCAACTTCGTAATTAATATGTTTACCTACTCTCACATTGTCTAAGGTAGTAAAACCAATATTGTGCAATCCATTGGTTACGGCTTTACCTTGTGGATCTAATAATTCTTTACGCGGCATGATATCTATCTCTACTAAAAATTTCATTTTTTCTTATTTGTTGCAAAATTAATGATAACTGAAGACAAAACATAAAAACAATAAATGATTGGGATGGACAACCATTGAAATAAAAGTACAGCAAGGATTGAAAACCCTAGTAACATCAATTGTTGCCAATAATCTTTAAGCGGACCTTTTTTTAATTTTAAAGCAGGTAAAGGGATTTCGCTCACCAATAAAAGCGATATAATAGCACAAAAAAGAACAAAGTAAATACCGTTGGTAAAAATGCTTTCGAATACTGCTGGATGACTAATGCGTATGAATGCCCAGGAGGCTACCATTACGCCAGTGATAGGTGTTGGTACACCAATAAAGGAAGTTGATTGGCGGGTATCTATATTGAATTTGGCTAAACGGTAAGATGAGAAAACTGCGAGTAATAAGAATGCGAATTTTTCGTAACCTAAATTGTAATGGATGCCGAATACATAGAGCATAAAGGCAGGAGCAACACCAAATGTAACAAGGTCGGACAAGGAGTCTAATTGTTTACCAAGCTCGCCACTTACCTTAAATAATCGGGCCATAAAGCCATCAAAAAAATCGAGCACAGTGGCCAGTAAAATAAACCAGGTGGCCCTTTCAAACTGACTGTCTGAAATAAGGATGATGGCAATAACGCCACAACACAGATTGCCTAGTGTAAAAAGATTGGGAATCTGTTTTTTGATAGCATCAAACATAGGAGCAAAAGTAAAGGGAAAAGGGTAGGTTTGCCAAATACAGTCGATAAATATTGGAAATTTGATGAGATTTAGAAATGATTAACCCAAAGAATACATTTTATTTACATTAATTAAATGCATTAATTTTTAAATAATTTTTGAGAAATATTTTATATGTCTTGCCCTCATATAAATACATAAATTCAATGTTGTCATTTTTAAATAAGTCTGCTTTTGTTAATTCAACTGGAATAAATTGAATGACTGATTTTTTAAGCATCTTAGAAAAAATGAAATAGTCATAATCAGCTCTTTTGTACTCAACGGAATTCATGCCATATTTTTTGACAGATGATTTGCGAAACGGATAAAATGAAATTATATTTGAGTCTATCTGCAAAGCGTCTAATGGCGCATATATCCAAATTTTGTCAACTGAAGGATTTGATTTTTTTATTATAGTATCCATAAGAGTAATGCAATACTTAAAATTGTTTTTCGAATATTCGTTAAATTTATGATGCCCATCAGTTAGTAAAAAATAAGTTTCCTTATTCAACATTTTTTGTCTTCTATACTCGGATAGGAGAAATTCGTAAGGAATAACTTTGTCAGAACGCTGCGAACAAAAAATGATCTTTTTTTCGACAATATTTTGATAATCTACCGTCTTCTGAAAATTACTGTATTGTGGATAGCCATTGAAAATAATTAATCCATCATACCGTTGAGGATTGTTGTAGAAAATTTGATAGGCACCTGTTCCTCCATCTGAAAATCCAGTGAGAAATATTTTTGATTGGTCAGTATTGTTTATTTTAATCAATGTGTCAATGTATTGTTTGCCTTGGTCTTCTAGCCAATTAAATTCATTGTATGATATAGGTAAAATTAGATCGAAACCCGCATTATTAAAGGAAGCAATAAAATCCATATTATTTTCTAATAGGGTTTCGATATTTACGGGCGTGTTTTCTTTGCAGTTTTTATATTGACTGACGGCTCCATGCAAGAAAATGAGTAAGCCCTTTTTGGATATATTGCTAGGGGAAAAGTAATAGTAGAGTATTTGTTTATTTATTTCGACCTTGCGCAATTCTGCACCTTTCAAGTGCATAAAACTTACTAAGAAGAAAATTACTAAAAAGCGAATCATATAATTAAAAATCAGGACAACCCATTGGTTTAAATTTACGCACTTTTTTCTTTCTTCTGAATAAGCCCTTTTTTTCTTTTTTTACAACCCTGGTACTATCGCTTGTTTTTATTTTAGCTGTATTCATGTTTGGTGTCGACTTCACAGGAACGGCAATGGTGGTGCTGTCTTTTTTAGGGGTAACGGTTTGTGACTTCAAAGGTTTTACATTAAACCCAAAGAAGGATAGGAGGGTAAGTAAATAGAACAGAAATTGCCTTTGATATGGCATTTTAGAATTTGGTTGCAGATGAGCCTCATTGAATATACCGCATATTCCGGGTTTTAAATTGGCAATTACTTCTTCAATGGTTTGATTGCTATAATCTATTATGGTTTTAGAACACGATTGGCAATGAAAATTCGAACCATTTTTTTGCAATCTGGAAATTAGCATAGGACAAGGGTTAGAAAGTTGTATCTTGTGATTTGTGTTCTCTTTCATGATATTAAATATGGTTATTAATTTCAATGGCGAGTAAAATAATAGCCATTATAAACAAAGATATGATAAAAATATTGCCTGTTATACCAATTTTGTTTTTGCGCTTTTCTATATAATCATTTGCCTTAAAAGTTATGCCATTTATCACACCTATTATTGAAAGTGAGAATGAACTTAATAGCAAGAGGCCAAGAAAAAATAGCATGTCAAATCCATCAATACTTAAAAAATAGAATAAGGTTGCAAAAAATAAGAGTATAATGGAAGTTACAAACAAATTAAAAGCAACGGTTGGTGCATTTTTCATTTGGTAATTACGATTTGTTTTTCATCCTTTTAAGAATGCGTCTTATCATTTTATACGCTATAAAAAGAATGAGCAGCCATGGCCATATTACAAATAAGCCGACAATAAAATCGACTAAGCCCGACCATCCATTGCTTAATGCGCTCTTAATTCTTTCAGTAAATTTGTCTTTTTGTGCGGGCTTGTAAACATATTCTTTTGTCTTAAAGAGGGTAATAGTCAAAGTGCTAAAAGCCACTTGGTCGTTAAGGAATTTCAATCGTCCTTCTGAACTTTCTATTTCCTCTTGCAAGGTTCTTATATTCTCGTCTATGGATAAAATGTCTTCTATTTTTTGTGCCTTGGTTAATAGCTCTTGATAGCGTTTCATATACGCGCGCTTGTTTTCCAAGCGGGTAGCAATATCTAAATACTCTTCGGTAACATCGCGTGCTTGAATATTCTTATTTGTAATTTCATCGCCACCGCTTTCAATACCACTGATTAGTTTTTCGAAATTTTCGGCAGGAATTCTAATTTTTAATTCATAGCGAATTTGAGCGTCGTTGTTTTGTAAATCTTCCAATTCATAATAGGCATTCAAAGTTTTTAATAAAGCATCGAATCTTTTTTTAGATTCCGCAATATTATCTGTTTTAATACCCATGGTACCGTCTTTGACAATTTTCTTCTGGGTAGTTGTTTGCTCTATTCGTAATTGATCAGGTATAGGTTCTCCTGTTGCATCGGTCCGCATTTCAAGCATTTTTGGATCCATTGCAGTTTGAACAGCGACAGGGGCAGCAGCCAAATGATCCGATTCGGACGATTTGAATGAATTGGAATCTTGTTCGGGTTTGGCATTGTTGCAAGCCGAAAGAAGACTGGCAAAGACAACTACAAGAATAAAATGACGCATATAAATTGATTTTTTATGTTTAGACCAATAACTAAACAATGGGCAATTTAGTATATTTTAAATCAAATTTCCCACATAAAGGCATTTGATGTTTTTAATAAGTGTTTAATAGAATCGAAATTTGAAAGAAATTTTGGTGAACCGATTCCGCTTGCTAATAAGACACCAATTTAGCAATGGATCCGTATGGGAACTTATAACATATAAAATCAAGAAATAAACCTTTAATCATACATGTTGATCAAAGGTTTTCTATTCTATTAGATTATTTATTAAGCAGCCTCTTTAGGCATTGCCGCTTCCATATCTGAAATCAAAGTGCCAATCGCACCGAAGTGTTGGAAAATAATGATATCAGGATTCTTTTCTGTAAAAGCAGCTCTTAATTTAATGCCACTTTCTACTTCAATACCTCCACCTAATAAGGCCATGTCGAAGGTGTTGTTGTTGCACATTTCAATTGCATTCTCGTCGGTAATACTGCCTTTGCCTATCCAGTTTTCGTGCGCGTTGATTAGATGCAATACCTTTTCCATCGTCTCTTGATGACGACCAATTACTAATATTTGTTTTTTTGTCATATCTGTTTAATAAATTCTGTTATGGGCTTTCTCACTCTTGGCGCCAATTCTCTCGATTTGAAAGGTTCTTCCAATTGTTCTGGGTCGCCTAAGTAACCCAAGGCTATAACACATGCTATTGCTTCGTTCACTTTAATTTGTAAAGCGTTTGTTAGCTGGTCGCGGTCGAAACCACCCATTGCGTGCGCTATCAGTCCCATTTCGGTGGCCTGTAAGAACAAGTGTGCATTGGCCATGCCTGTATCGTGAAAAGCGGCCATGTTGGATTTGCCATTGCCTGCAAAATACTGGCGGGCGATTGATACAACCAAAATACTCGCATGTTTGGCCCACGGCTGATTGCCAGGTAATAAACAACTCACCAATAAATCGAATCCGGGTGTGTCCTTCTTAGCGTATATATATTCCCAAGGTTGCTCATTGCCCGCACTTGCAGCCCAACCTGCGGCTTCAAATAAGGTGTTTAAGTCCTTTTGTGAAATTTGTTTTTCGGAGAATGAACGGGCGCTCCAGCGCTTACGTATCAATTGGTTCACCGGATGAACGGTGACGGCTTCTTTTGTCATTATAACTGTTTGCAAAGTTAGGTTAAAATAGGGGTATTTTTGTGATTATTTATGGATTTATTTTTACAATTGCATTGGCACTTCCATTAATAAAAATTCTGCCTCAGAATCGGCACTAATGGTTACTTTTTCAAAGTTCCACAAGCCATAGCCATCGCGGGTGTTTAATGCTTGTTCGCCCACTTTTATATCGCCGCTTAAATTAAAAATATACAAACCATTGCCCTTGCTTTTGATGGTATATTCTTTCGAAATACCTTTGTCAAATTTCGCTAAATGGAACCATGCGTTCTGATGTATCCACACACCAGCATCATTGGCATTGGGCGATAGTATTTGCTGAAAAGTATTGTGGCGATCGGCTGCATTCGAGGTAATTTGGTCGTAACGAGGGGTTACATTCTTTGTATTTGGGAACACCCAAATTTGCAAGAATTTTACCTTGCTGTCTTTGTTCTTGTTGTATTCGCTGTGCTGTATGCCGGTGCCCGCACTCATTACTTGAATGTCGCCATTTTTAATAACTGTGACATTGTTCATGCTGTCTTTGTGCTCAAGGTCACCTTCTAATGGAATACTAATAATTTCCATGTTGTCGTGAGGGTGATTGCCAAATCCCATGCCGCCGTCCACGGTGTCGTCATTAAGCACGCGCAAAGCGCCAAAGTGCATGCGTTCAGGATTGTAGTAATTAGCAAAACTAAATGTGTGTTTGCTGTGTAACCAGCCGTGGTTGGCATCGCCACGGGTTTCGGCTTTGTGTAAGATGGTATTTTCCATGGTGATTGTATTGGTGTTTGGTAAGTGATTAAAACCTATGATTTGGTCGGGGTGGTTCAATTTTTCAATGGGTTGCAGTTCATCTATTTCATTAACAATAACACTGCCCAATGTTGTAGAGGCTACGAAGGCGCCTGTTCCCATTAATCCTTTTCTTATAAAATTTTTGCGATCCATTGTGAGTGATTTGATATTACAAATTTACCACTATTGGATAGTCGTTTTCATTGACACAGGTTAAGGGATTTTTTGATTTCATGATTTTTTTTTTCAGTCACACATTGCCTGTCGAAGTGTTAGCATCGCCTATCGTTATCGGATGTAATATGAGTTTAGCCAATACCAGCTAACAGAGCCACGGGCGTTAAAGCCGTAGAAATTTCTATCATGAAAATGTTGAGAATTAGGAGAATTTATTTTCTCCAATCAAACCTTTGTCATTCGATTTTTAACTGTTGCGAATTTACCTACAGAGAAATAATTTTGAACTCCACTCGGCGATTATTCAATCGACCTGCTTCTGTGGCATTGCTATCTATAGGGGCTTTTTGTCCCATGCCTTTGTAGTTTAAACGGTCTTCTTCTATGCCTAAATCCATTAAATAAGTGACTACCGCAAAGGCTCTATTAACTGAAAGTGTTTCATTGTTTTTAACAGTTCCCTTGTTGTCTGTATGCCCGCTTATTTCTACTACCATCGTAGGGTAAGTGCGCATCAGCCCAACCAAACTATCCAATGTTTCGAAAGAACCTTCTAGCAATTCCCATTTATCGGTTTCAAATTGAATATTGCGCAGCACTAAAGTTTGACCAACTTGTGGCGAAGTGTAAAATGTATTCACTGGAGCAATGGGTTCTATTTCTTCGGCCGTATCTTTTAAGTCGTATTTTAATTCACAACCTTTTACATTGCAAGGCCATTCAACGCCTTCAGTTTGTTCCATTAAAACAACATCATCAATGTAATAATAAATCTCATCTGGATAGCGGTCGGAGGACTTGTCAACCGGCGTTAATTTCAAAGCAGAATCTGGTGTAAAATTGCCAATGTATAAATAACGCTCACCACCTGTAGCAACAAAACTTCCAGATATCACCATCCATTGATCGCGGCAACCTAAAGGTAAATTTTTATGGGTTTCTAATACCACGCCATTTTTAATGGCATCCCTTGCGTATTTAAAAACCATCAAGCCCTTGCTAAGTGTAACTCCTACCCCATTTACGGCAAAAGTATTTTCGAATTTTAACTTCAATTTGAATTGCATGTTATAGGTAACCCCTGCTTTTAATGGAGCTTTTAATTCGTTGCGCAATACTTCATAATTAACACCATATACGCGATAGCCTGCATAACAATTGTTTTTGTTATGGAAAATATCGGGAGTTTCATTTGCCGAACCCCAATACTTGGCATAAGGGTCGTCTTCGAATTTTATTTGGGCATTATGGCCATTGGGCGTTCTGCTTTCACTCATTTCAAAATCGGGATTGTTAATTAAATTCAATGGATTGCCCACAGCCCATCGTTTTATTTTAATGGCAGAATTTACTATTGGATTGGCTTGTAAAAACTCATCATCTGTTAAACGAATATTTTCTTCGGCAAGCGGATCCGTTTTTTCGGCTTTTGAAAACACCCCTGGATCGCCATTTAATAATTGTTTGGGTGTTGTGCTATATTGATATTTTAAGAGGCCTTTTTTTTCTACTACATTTAAGTTGCCCATACTGTCTGCAACAATTCTTATGGTGTCATTGTCATGGGCAAAAAGACCGCTGTCTAAGAATTGTGTTTTTTGCACCATACCATTTACATACCATCGTTTAAATAATAAAACGGACGCGTCAGAGTAAAATGACCATTCGCCATTTTTGGTTGAAAATTCATTGGCGTATTCATAATTGCCTTCGGCTTTTTTTACACCATCAATACTAAATAATTGCCACAAGCCTATGCGCACACTGGTAATGTATTTGCCACCATAAGTGGTTTTATGGGTTACTTGTTTAACCTTGCCTTTGGCAATGCAATTACCATCACTATCGAACTGGCAATTGTTCTGAGCAAATGCATGAAAAGAGACACTGAATAAAAGGATACTTAAGTAAGTTTTTATCATTTTGTAATTACAACGAAGAAAATGATAAATTATTATAAATGAAATATTGAGCTTAATTCAAATTTACCACTTGGCTAAATTCAATTGGTGTTTTTATTGCAGGTTCTGATGCCGCACCAGGTTCGATAGAAAATTTAAGTCCTTCAATAGCCAATGAAGTTTGACTAAATACTAATTTAGCTTCTTGTAAAAGCGGATCTAAATTGTCGTAACGCGAAGAGAAATGGCCAATAATTAAATGATCGACTCCCGCATTTTGGGCAATAATACCGGCCTGTTCTGCTGTGCTGTGGAAACGCTCGGCGGCTTTGTCTTGCAAGGCTTCAAGGTATGTAGCTTCGTGGTAAAGCACCGTGCAATTTTTAACATGTTCAACAATTTCTAAATCAAAAATTGTATCACTACAATAGGCGTAACTCCGCGATGGCTTAGGGTCGTAACTGAGCAATTGATACGCAATAATTTCACCTTGTTCGTTTTGGAAGTCTTCGCCAGCTTTTATATTTTTAAAAAATGAAATTGGAACTTGGTATTTTTCAATATTTTCAATATTCAATGAACGCTCCTTAGGCGCTTCTTTTAAAATAAAACCGGTACAGTGAATTTGATGTTTAAGCGGAAAAGTACTTAATTCAAAATGATTTGTTTTTAGAATAACTTCAGCTTTGTTGGGATTTGTTGGATGAAAAATAATGTCGAATTCAGGTTGTTTGCCACCTTCTAACAATTGTAAATTAATAATTTGTTTAAGCTGAGGAGGGCCAATAATATGCAAAGCGTTTTTTCGGCCCATTAAATTCATTGATGAAATTAAACCAATAAGACCGAAGTAGTGATCGCCATGCAAATGACTGATACAAATATAATCCAATCCAGTATGGCGGATTCCTAATTGTATTAAACGCATTTGAGTGCCTTCACCACAATCTATCATGATTTTATCATGACCGAATTTTAGTATTTGGGCACTTGGATTTCGATCTCTTGTGGGTGTTGCGCTGCTCGAACCGAGTATGTATAGTTCAGGTGCTGACATAATTTATGCAAGTTTATCACTTTAATACAATTAATTTGAGCTTATCCCCCAAAAAAAAATCATTATTTTTGTCGCAACAATGAACTCAAAACCAATTGCTTTAATTACCGGAGCTACCTCTGGAATTGGTAAGGCCTGTGCTGAACTGCTGGCAACCAATAACTTCCAATTAATTTTAACAGGACGAAGAACAGAAAGGTTAGTAGAATTGAAACAGAATTTAGAAAAACAATTTGCTATAAAAGTTTTAATTTTAACACTCGATGTCAGAAATCGCGAGGCTGTTGAATTGGCTTTTTCAAGTTTGCCAAAGGAATGGCAAAGTATTGATGTATTAATTAATAATGCTGGTTTAGCAATGGGCTTATCATCGATTGAAAATGGCAATATCGATCATTGGGATACGATGATAGATACCAATTTGAAAGGACTTTTATACGTGACTAAAAATGTGGTTCCTTATATGATAGAGCACAAAAAAGGGCATATTGTAAATGTTGGCAGTATTGCAGGCAAAGAAGTGTATGCCAATGGCAATGTATATTGTGCCACCAAACATGCGGTAGATGCTTTGAATCGCAGTATGCGTTTGGATTTGAGCAAATATCCAATCAGGGTTTCTGCTATTCATCCAGGTGCTGTAGAAACAGAGTTTTCTGTTGTGAGATTTGAAGGCGATGAAGTGAGAGCAAAAACAGTATATGAAGGATTTGAAAATTTAGTTGCAACCGATGTGGCCGAAGCAGTATGGTTTATGCTCAATCGTCCTCCTCATGTTAACATCAATGAAATGACCATTATGCCAACTGCCCAACCAATGGCAGGGGTTATTAATAGGAAGTAGGGGGTAGTAGGTTGGATTAAAAAATATAAAAAGCCTTTAACTTAAATGCTTCAAAAATACTATGACATAATAAATTGTTTTCTATTGAAGGGTTATGAATTCTGAGTGGCTTCAATTTGAATCGCGTCATATAATCAATGCATATTTAACAAACAGCATTCAACCACTTTGTGGTTGTTCATACTTGGTTGTATTTTGTTATTCATATTAAATCCCTCCGGGATTTCTCAATAGCGCAAAAATTAACTTACAATGATTAACTTAATAGCTAAAATAATTTCAAAAATTAAAACATTAAAAGAAGCCTGAAGGGCTTCAATCTGAATAACATCGGTGCAGCCGATGAGAATGAAATAACGTGGAGCCCCAACCCTGAAAGGGTTGAATGTTGTTTTTGGATTTCGGAAAAGCCAATTACAGCCTACAAAATGCCGCATTTTGAATCCTGAGCGGCTTCAATTTGAATCGCGTCATATAATCAATGCATATTTAACAAACAGCATTCAACCACTTTGTGGTTGTTCATACTTGGTTGTATTTTGTTATTCATATTAAATCCCTCCGGGATTTCTCAATAGCGCAAAAATTAACTTACAATGATTAACTTAATAGCTAAAATAATTTCAAAAATTAAAACATTAAAAGAAGCCTGAAGGGCTTCAATCTGAATAACATCGGTGCAGCCGATGAGAATGAAATAACGTGGAGCCCCAACCCTGAAAGGGTTGAATGTTGTTTTTGGATTTCGGAAAAGCCAATTACAGCCTACAAAATGCCGCATTTTGAATCCTGAGCGGCTTCAATTTCAATCGCATCATTTAACCAATGCATATTTAACAAACAGCATTCAACCACTTTGTGGTTGTTCATACTTCGTTATATTTTGCTATTCATATTAAATCCCTCCGGGATTTCTAAATAGCGCAAAAATTAACTTACAAAAATTAACTTAATTGCTATAGTAATTTCAAAAATCAAGATATTAAAAGAAGCCTGAAGGGCTTCAATCTGAATAACATCGGTGCAACCGATGCGAATGAAATAGCTTGGAACCCCAACCCTGAAAGGGTTGAATTCTGTTTTTGTGTTTGCAGAAAAGCCAATAATAGCCCGCAAAAAAGCCGCAAATTTATCTTGTTCGAAAGCGTAAACCTGCGGCCTAATATCTGTAAAATGTTATTTTGATTAACCTGTTCCTATTTTTTAAATTTTGGATTTGTAATAAATTCAGTATCGGTTAATGTATTTAAAAATGCAATGATATCTTGTACATCTGCTGGATTTAATCTTCCCTTTTTAATGTTGTCTAAATTGGGGTCTAAATTAGCGGTGTATTTAAAACCTATATTGTAATGTTGAATACATTCTTCCAAGGTTTTAAATCTACCATCGTGCATATAAGGACCAGTTAATGCAATGTTTCTCAACGAAGGTGTTTTAAACTTTCCATCATCCGTTGGATTCAATGTAATGCGTCCACGACCTATGTCAACAGGGATACTATCTAAGCCAGTATTGCGATATTCAAAATCACTGAAAGTACTACCAATGACATGGCAATGCGCACAGTCGCCCTTTTTCATATCGGTATACCAACTCAATCCTCTTAATTCTTGAGGTGTAAAACTGGCGGTTCCAGCTTTCACTTGGTCATATTTACTATTGCCCGAAATTAAAGTACGCTCAAATTGCGCAATCGCTTTCATTATCATGGCTGTACCAATTTTGTCGCCACCAAACACGCGTTTGAACAAGGCAGGATAGGTTGGGTGAGCATTTAATTCGGCCAATACATTATTAAGGTCCTCATGCATTTCAACTGGATTTTGAATGGGCCCTATTACTTGTGATTCCAAATCTGCTGCGCCACCATCCCAGAAAAATTGTTTCTGATAACCAAGGTTAACGAGTGGCATAGCATTTCTTGTGCCTATCAATTTATCAATACCTGTGCTGAATTGTACGCTACTGTCGCTAAATGAAAACGACTGTTTATGACAACTAGCGCAGGACATCGTGTTATCTCCTGATAAAATTGGATCAAAAAATAATTGTTTGCCTAGTGCAACACCTTCTTCCGTCATTGGATTACTTGCAGGGATATCCATTGGAGGTAAACCATTCGGAATTTGCAAGACATAAGGCGTTAAGCCTGCAACTTGTTCATCGGGTGATTGTGATTTTTTACATCCAACAATAAAGAGAATAAAGCAGAAACCAGCTAAGGATGCAATGATTAACTTATTGAGTTTATTCATTATTCTATTCGGTCTAAAATAAAGGCATCATAAAAACTCAATTTTAAATTATCCATCCATGGAAAATCCTGATTACTGCTCGATTGGCGGTTGTAATCGACGTTGAAATCGACATTGGTAGGGGTGGTGTACAATTTATTTAAATTGAATTTGAATAACACTTTTTTATCTACTCCATTTACGACTAAAGGCGCAGTTAATGGCATTTCAACAATTGTAAAAGCGCGATCGGTGGCAAAGTGAAAAACCAAAGATTTTGTCTGATTTGTGCTGTTTTTGAATTTACCTTCATGTTTGAAAAACACATAGCCTGTGTTCCAATCCCATATCATCCCTTTAGCAGGTTCTAAATCGCCATCTTGTGCACCTGTATGGTTGCGGTCTTGAGGAAGGCCAATGTTGAATACTATTTTCGTATAGGTGCCATTGGGAATATTAAGACCATTGATGACACAAGTAGACAAATCGGCTGCATTGATTAAATCGTAATTCTCAAGACTCACAAAAGTACTATCCGCTCTTACCAATTTCACATTGGTAACATAGTATTTTAATAAGTCTATTTGATACATATTGCCAGCAGCGTTCGTGTATTGCATTTTGCCAAATTCAATTGGCTGTCCATCAACTTCATTGCTAAATAATAGGTCAACATTTGCTGTAGATGGAATTGCTTTAGCAGGTTCTTCGGTTGTTTTTTTCTTGCAAGCCGTTAAAGAAACGAAGGCAATGAATGCCAAGCAAGTAATTTTTATAAAGTTCATTTAAATTATTTTAAATTTTAAAAATAAACAGGAGCATCCGTTCGAAAACAGATGCTCATGTCTAATTATAGGTTTAATTATTTGCAGCAAGCGCAACCACATTCGCATTCGGTTCCTGAGCAAGAGTTGTCGCATGTACAAGCTACTTCGCATTTATCTGTGCCGCAGCAAGAGCCGTTGCAAGATGATTTGTTGTTTGCAGAGTATGCATATAAAGCGCCAGTGGTAGCAACGATGGCTAAAGTAGCCAATACAATTATTTTCTTTTTCATTTTGATGTTATTTTATTTATTATTTGTTGTGCCTGAATGGTTACAGACGTTTTATTTGTCAATAGCAATATTGCCAATTAACGGGAAAGGGGAACCATGTCTATTATTGAATAGAACCTGAGTGAAAATTAGTTTAAAGCAATCAAATCCCCAAGTGGGTAAAAGGCTAAGTTAATTTTCTAAATAAAAATCAAATTTGAAGCACGCGTTTTTGAATCAGAATTGGCACCGTGGGTGCTAGAGGATTCAAATCGAAATAAGAAACTTGTATTACGTTTAAATTTGTATTTAAACTGATTTTAGATAAATAGGAAGGAACAATTTTTTTGCAAAAATCTTTTAAGGAAATTGTTGATGCCTTTTGCAAACCTGGCACCGAATTAATAACAGTGCTGTAGGAATGTGTGTGACAACAAGTAGATTTTTTTGAAGCCTTAATGCATGCACAACAATCTTTTCCTTGCTGAAAACCATTGTCTTTGAAATGAAGCGAAATGCTAGAAAAGACATCGCAACAAGTTGCAACCTCTACCTTTAATCCACTGCCAGTGAGTAGGAATAAAAAAGATAGTATGATGGCTTTTAATTTCATTAACAATACAAATTTAGTGATTTATTTCTGATTTGCAATTTTTATATTCCATTTCTAAGGTAGCATGGTGAATGTTAATTAAGTGCAAGTTTTTTTTAAGTAAGGTCTTTATTTCTTCGGCTAAATCGGAGTTAATACACTCTTTAAATAATACATGGGCGGTCATGGCATTCTGACTGCTGCTAATTGGCCACACATGAATGTGGTGTAAATCGATGATGTGGTCATCCAATTGTTTTAAGGCTTTTATTTTATCGATACTAATATTGTCGGGCACTCCATCTAAAGACAATCGGATGGTTGTTTTTAGTAGCCGCCAAGTTGAAATTACAATAATGGCCATTATGCCGATACTAATCAGTGGGTCGAGCCACAGCCAATGGGCATAGTGAATAAGTAACCCACCAACTACCACGCCTAAAGAAATAAGCGCATCAAGCATTAAATGTAAGTAGGCCCCGCGAATATTGATATCATTTTGGTTTTGTCTGAAAAATAATAAGGCACTTAGTGCATTGATAATAATGCCAATAAAAGCAATAATTGAAACGGTAAATCCATTGATATTGGTTGGATTGGCAAGGCGGTGAATGGCCGAATAGCCGATTCCACCAACGGCAATTGAGAGAATAATGGCATTGGCCATGCCTGCTAAAATCGTGCCTTTGCTAAATCCATAAGTAAATTTATCTGTAGGTTTTACTTCAGCCAATTTAAGAGCCAATACAGAAATAAGCAAACCTGCCACATCGCTTAAATTATGCCCAGCATCCGAAAGTAAAGACAGAGAATCTGTTGAAAAGCCAGCAATGGCTTCTACTATCACAAATGCCAAGTTAAGGCCAATACCCACCAAAAATACTTTTGAAATTTGTTTGATTTCATGCTGGTGATCGTGGTGATGCTGATGGTCGCTATCTTGAGAATGGTGGTGCAATTATTTTCAAAAATAATGGAAATATTTTACAACTAAATAGATGTTCTATTGTTTGTAATGTTGAATGAACACAACAATAAGAATGGGAGGTGTGCCTGAGCATTTTAATTTTCCGTGGCAATTGGCACAAGATTATGGCTTTTTTACCAAAGAGAATATTGATTTCAAATGGTCGTTTTACAACGCAGGCACTGGTGCCATGGTAAAAGCATTGGAGGCAGGAGAATTAGACATGGCCATATTGTTGACAGAAGGTGCAGTATCTGCTATCATCAAAGGATTGCAGGCAAAAATTGTAAAGCAATACATTACCTCGCCTCTCATTTGGGGTATCCATACAGGCAATCATTCGGGCCTCGAAAATATTGGAGCATGTGAAGGTAAAAAGTACGCCATAAGTAGATTTGGGAGTGGAAGCCATTTAATGGCAATGATAGATGCCGAAGTGCGCAATAAAAAAATTGAAGAACAGGATTTTGTTTTGGTTGAAAATATGCCAGGTGCTATACAGTCCTTGGAAGCTAATTTGTCTCAAGTTTTTTTCTGGGAAAAATATACCACCAAGCCGAATGTCGATTCTGGACTTTTAAATAGGATTGGCGAGTTTATAACACCTTGGAGTTGTTTTCAAATTGTGGCATCTAATCAAATATTAGAGCAACATCCTGAAAAAGTGGAGGCCATTTTAAAGACCATTAATTTTACTTGTAAGCAATTCATGACCGCAGACAATAGCATTGATATGATACTGGCCAATTTTGATATGAAACCCGAAGATGCCTTGGCTTGGTTTTACAGCACTGAGTGGAATACGGATTACAACGTGAGTGAAAAAATGCTAGAAAATGTGATGTATTCGTTGAAGAAGATTGGGAATATAGAGAAAGAGGTGAAGCCAATTGATTTGGTAGACAAATTGGTCACATTAATTTAAAGAGAGATTAACAAAAAGCGGATTTATAAGTCCAATAAATTTAATTTGTATTCAATTAATAGTTCTACCAAATAACAGTAATAGTTCCCTTCTTAGTTTGACTATTATTCGTGTTCACGGCTCTATATTTTACTATCCAAACATAAACACCTTGTGGAACTATAAAACCTTTAGAATATTTCCCATTCCAAGAAATTGTATTGTTATTGCTCTCATAAATAAGGCCGCCCCAGCGATTAAATATTTTTAAACTACAGTCTATTAAATCACAATTTGTAATGCCCGTAAATTCATCGTTAATGCTATTGAAATCAGGGCTAAATGAACTGGGAAAATAAACATTACAATTGCAATCTTCAGCTGTTATTTTTATGCTATCATTCGAAATACATTCATTTTGTTTTATTTGTAATTTATAAACGCCACTTTTTAGAATCTGGATAGCATAAGTTGAATCACCAGTGTTCCATTTATATGCTCCATAGCTGATATTGCTGGGCGGGGTAAATAACATATTTCTACAAATTATAGTATCGTCTCCTAAATAGTTTTCAACTTTATGTAATATATTAATTGAGTCTTTTAAGGTGATACTTAAATGATCAATAAATGCTTTTATTTCAACTTGATAGGCTTCCGCATTTTTGTAAATATGAAAGATTAAAGATTGATTTAAATGGTCTATTTTGCCATCTCCAAAATTCCAAATTAGCGAATCTGCCCCAATATTATTAATATTAAAAATGGTAGTGTCTCCTATGCAAAAGTTTTTTGTTTTGATTTTGCAATCGAAAGTTTTTATCCTAATTGTATCATAGGAATAGCACTTGTTTTCCATTGCCCTAACCCAATAAATACCAGTTTGGTTAAGGCTCTTTATTTTTGAAGTGGTTGAATCATTCCATAAAACATTGGAATATTTAGTATTCAAATTAATGTTTAAAGTATCGCTGCTGCAAATAATAGTGTCATTGCCTAAGGCTGGTTTAATAATGTCATTAATATGTATAAGTTGCGTAAAAGTATCGTTTGTAAAAAGGGTATAGGTGTATGCTTTTATAAGGAAATCCCCAGTATCCTTATATTTGTGTTTTATTGAATAGATTTGTTTGTTGGTTATGGTATTTCCATCATCAAAATCCCACTTTACAGAATCTGAGAATGTGTTAATCAGTTCACAATAAACAGTGTCATTTGAACAAATTGAATCTTTAATAATTAATTGTGGCTGGAAGTTTTTAGTATATATAGTGTTCATTAGACTGCCACAGTGGTTGCCTAATAAGTAATGAGCCTTATGTATGTAGTTACAAGAAATTCCCTTATTGTTTGGGAATTCGATTTCGGCAAGTGTATCTTGACTTTGAGTTCCATTGCCCAAGGAGATATAGATTTTATTATCTGGAGCTAATTCAAAATCTGATATGCGATATACTTCATTTTTTTTTGCAGTAATTTCAAATCCAATGGAATCAATAATATTATAAGGTTTTAATAGACTAATTTCACATTGATATATTTTGGATTTGCCGATATTGTTTTGATTCCTAACCAAATATAAAAATTGATTGTTGGGCGAAAACTCCTTAATTAATGAACCATCTAAGCTATCAATAAATGCTCTTTCATTTATAATTCCATTCTTGTTATTAAAGTTTAATAAAATAAATGAATTTTTATTGTCACTTATATTGTAAGTGCTGTAGGCTAATAATTTGCCATTAGGCGACGGTTGTATGCTTGTAAATAGGTTTGAATTACTATTTTTTATTCTAGTTTTAAATTTTTTTATAGTTTTATCTAGCCCATTTTGAGTTAGCTTGAAAACAAACATTGAGTCGTTATTGCTTGGTGGTAAACATATCCAAAAATCTCTTTTATTGTTATGCAATACTGCTGTTAGTATATTGCCATAGTTTTTTGTTAATAGCGTATTTTTACTCACTATTTTACCTCTTCCGCTATCTAAAGACATATCTACAATTGAATAACTAGCATCTCTTGCTAAACCATAGGTATTAGGCATGCCTGATGTAAAAATATAGTATATGTTTTTAGTACCAGGTTTTTTTAATATTATCTGACCTCTTGTAAATAGGTTGCCAAAAAGATTGTTTCCATTTTTCATAGTATCATGGTATCTGTTAAAAACAGTGATGCCATCTGTATAAAATAATAGGTTACCCAATGAGTCTGAGATTGAACTACACGTGTAATCCGAATATAAATTGGGATTAGAGTTTTGATAAACACTTATTTCAGCAGGCGATTTATTGAAATTAAATTCCATATTATAACCCAAACACCAGATATTATTTTCTTTTTGGGCATAGGTATTAAGATGTATAAAAAAGGCAAAAATCAGTATCGGATATCTTTTACTCACAATAATTTCTAAAATCAAATATACTAAAAAAAAATTGGGAATCATTCTAAAATGATTTCCCAAATTTTTTTGTTTTTTAAGGACAATGAATATCAATTGTAGCAGTATTTGATGTTGATGGATTATAAGAAACTGTGGCTTCAATTATGCCGCCTGGATTTGAGGGAGTAACACATCCTGAACAGGTCAGAAATGATGAGTAATTCTTAGATCCTCCAGGCCATGAACTAAATACACCCCATGGATTTGTAGTCCCAGTTAAATTTGAAGGATCTGCTATTAGGATAGCAGAGGGGCATTCGCAAGGGCCATCGCAAAATGATAAACAAGGGGCCGTGAAAGTTGTAACTCCAGGGGAACTAAAAGTGCCACTAGCAACACCACCTGCAGGATAGCTATGGCTACATGGATATTTTGTATAATCCCAAATAAGGGCAAATGGACAACTCGTGTGATTTATAACAGTGATAGTCATACAAGGTCCACCGCAACAGCCAGGTGAACAAGGTGTAACTTGAGAGTATGAGGTACTTTGATTGCCTATAACAAGGATAAGAGCGATTAAAAGTTTATAAACTAGATTATTCATTTTTTTTTGTATTATTAAATTTTATTGTTTGCGTTTTAAGTAATGGTTTTAATTTGGGCTTTTATTTTTTGTTAATTTTCCATATTGTTTCTCCTTTCTTTTATGTAAAAATCATTTGACAAACTTATGTGTTGATTATCAATCAAAAATGCGTAAAACTACGCATTTTTTTTACGTAGTTTTACGTACGCAAAATAGGACAGCGCTGATATAATATTGGTAAACAACAGATTGCCCAAAATAAGCACGTTTAACTGAATATAAATTGATTGCTAATTTCCAGTAATTTAGAAAAAATGACACAAATTTGACTTAAGTTTTCGATTTTTTATTTGTGACATCCCTAAATGGAATTAAATTATTTGATTCAAATTGTGGCATCGAATCAAATATTAGAGCAACATCCTGAAAAAGTGGAAGCCATTTTAAAGACCATTAATTTTACTTGTAAGCAATTCATGACCGCAGACAATAGCATTGATATGATACTGGCCAATTTTGACATGAAACCCGAAGATGCTTTGGCTTGGTTTTACAGCACCGAGTGGAATACGGATTACAAAGTGAGCGAAAAAATGTTAGAAAATGTGATGTATTCGTTGAAGAAGATTGGAAATATAGTGAAAGAGGTGAAGCCAATTGATTTGGTTTGGGACATGGTGAGTCTTAAATAGTTAGTGAAATTAGTCAACTCAGTTGACTATTATAGTGTTTCAGGCAAGGTGTATTTTCTCCCCTTATTCTGCTTCTTTAAATACTCCATCACAGGCATAAAATAATTGACCAATGCTTTGGCGCTTAAATCAGAACCTGTATTGTCTTTTAACATTTTTCTCCAATCGCCACTTGCTCCAGGGTACATCATTTTTTGTAAGAAAGTTCCAATCTCTTTGTTGCCGTAATAATTGGTGGCATGTGGATCTTGGTGTAAAATGTTTTTTGCAATATGCTCGTGTACTTGAAACAATAAAATATAAGACAATGCATAATCATAATACTGGGCAGCATCATCGTTGATATGGGTTTTGCTAGCCGCATCGCAGTAAGCATCGTTGCGCGCGCTTGGCGGTGTAATGCCTTGGTATTTACTTACCAAGTCCCACCAATGTTTGTTGTAGTCGGCTACTGGTAAATTGGCTGCATATAAATCGTGTTCATAATGGGTCATTACACCAGCGCTCCAAGGAATAAATACAATATAATTTAAAGCTTCTTTCAACAGTTGCATCGTGTCATTGGTCTTTACATCACCCGGTAGTAAGCCAATGCCAGATATAAATGGTTTTTGCATAGCGGCCAATCCCATCATACTGCCAAAAGCCTCGTGATAAGCGCGGTTGGCTCCACCTCTTAAAACATATGGCACATCTTTGTTGGAGTATGTTAAGTAATAATAGATATGTCCGAATTCATGGTGAGTCGTTTCGTACCATTCGCTGTTCGGTTCTATGCTCATTAGTGAACGCACATCTTCTTTTAAATTCATGTGCCAAGCACTGGCATGGTTGTTTTTGCTATAACCTGCATCTGGCGCCAATGGAAATAAATCTGATTTTTCGTAAAATGATTTTGGCAAAGGAGGAAAGCCAATACTCACATAAAAACGTTCGGCTTGTTCGCTGAACCATTCTTTTTGTTTTAGTTTTAAAACGCTGTCAAGGTTAAGGCCTGCCACATTTACCATCGCACTCCAATCTTGTCCCCAACGGTTGCTCAACCAATGGGCAGGTAAAGCATCGGGTACTTCTTTGGCCTTGTATTTTTTAGCCAGTTCGTAACGGGCCCAAGTGTGTAATTCTCTGTAAATAGGCCATACATCGCGAATCATCTCCTCGTTCATCTTCATCATCTCCTCTGTGGTCATTCCATAATCACTTACTTGATAAGTAAAGAAATCGCTATAGCCCAAAGGTTTTACCGTTTGATTGCGCAACATTTGCAAATTGACTAATCCTTCTTTTAAAGTTTTACCAACTTCTTTACTGGCGGTCCAAGCCTGTTCACGCAATTTCAAATCATTCGATTCATTGAGTATTTTGTCAATATCATTGGTGCTTACTTTTTTACCATTCAACACAAAATTAAATCCAAATAAATTGCTGATTTGTTGGGTTTCCGCTTTAATGCGCTGCTCTACCATGTCTTTCATACTGGCAGGGTTATTGGCTGCCGCATACAGTATAACATTCAATTGTTTTACTTGAATAGGTGTAAGCATGTCTTTTAATTTCAAATACACTTGTACGCTATCTATTACACTTTGACTGCCTGTAAAAGCGGCCATGGCTTTATTGGCTTCGTCAGTAGCTTGAGCAGCCGATGAATCACCCTCTTTGATGTAGGTATTGCTTTTCCATTGTGCCTCGCTACTTACCGTATATAATTCTTGATAGACAGTATTGTAACTGTCTAGGAATTTTTGCACGCGCAGTTGAGCAACTGTATGTCTGTTGTCGGCTTTAGGAGCAGAGCTGCAAGCAGCTAATAAGGCAATTAAGCTGAGGTTAAAAAGTAGTTTCATTTGAAATGATTTTTTACAAACATAAATATTATATCTGTAAAATAATGATAATACAATGTTATAATTATTTTAAAACGGTAGAGACCGTTCTGTTGGAATAATATTCGATTCAGGTTGGTCGTATTTCCCTGAAATAAAAAGGTGTTTTATATTGAAATAAAGGCTTTTGCTTTCAACAAAACAGGAGATAAAATCTCATCTTCATCTTTCGGCTGAACAGCTGCTGTGTAATGGCTTAAAAAGCTTTCTAAAATAGGCGATGTTTTAAGTGGTCGACGGTATTGAATAGCGCGCGCTGCCGTTACCATTTCAATAGCCAATACTTGCAATACATTTTCACATACTTTGTATAATTTGGTTGCACCATTGGCACCCATGCTTACATGGTCTTCTTGCCCATTGCTACTAACAATGCTATCGACACTTGCGGGGCTGCATAATTGTTTATTCTGACTAACAATACTCGCTGCTGTATATTGTGCAATCATGAGTCCACTTTCTAAACCGGGATTGTGACTTAAGAATGGAGGTAAACCTCTTAGTCCACTTATTAATTGAAATGTTCTGCGTTCAGAAATATTGCCCAATTCTGCCAAAGCCATGGCGGCAAAATCTAGACTTAAAGCCAAGGTTTGACCATGAAAATTTCCGCCACTTATAATCAAATCTTCTGCTTCAAAAATATTCGGATTATCGGTTACGGCATTTATTTCTCTTTCGAATATTTGTTCGGCATATCCAATGGCATCTAGGCTAGCGCCATGCACTTGCGGGATACAACGGAAAGAGTAGGGGTCTTGTACTTGGATTTTTGTTTGTGAAATAATTTCGCTGCCTTGCAACAATTGATGGATTGCGGCGGCTGTTTTTATTTGACCACTTTGGTTGCGGATAATATGGGTGTGGGCGAGGAAAGGTTCTACTCTCGCATCAAATGCATCAATCGAAAGACTTGCAATGGTATTCGATTTTTCAATAATATTTTGAGCAGATAATAAACAATGCACCCCATAAGCACTCATAAATTGTGTGCCATTAATAAGTGCTAAACCTTCTTTCGGGCCAAGCGTTACAGCCGTTATTTGGTGTTTGTCTAATATAGTTTTTGCTGGTACCATTGCATCGCCTTCCCATACCATGCCTTCGCCAATAAGCGGTAGTGAAAGATGGGCCAATGGTGCTAAGTCGCCCGAAGCGCCGAGGGAACCTTGCTGATAAACAACCGGAATAATATCTAAATTGTAAAAATCAATTAAGCGTTGCACCGTTGCTAATTGCACCCCTGAGTAACCATAAGACAAAGATTGTGCTTTTAATAAAAGCATTAATTTTACAATAGATTGTGGCACATAATCGCCCGTACCACAAGCATGAGAACGCAATAAATTGTATTGTAATTGCCCCAATTGATCGTTGGGAATTACGGTGTTGCACAAAGAACCAAAACCTGTATTAATGCCATAAATCATGGAATTGCCATTGGCGATTTTCTTTTGCAGATAATTGTATGAATTATTAATTTTTACAATAGCGGCATCGCTTAAAGTTAATTTTTCGTTTGAATTTACAAAAGCCTGAATGGCAGCTAAGGTAAGTGGTTCGCCAATTTTTATCATATAATTTGTTGGTGTACAAACACCCTTATTTGGTTCTTATAATTTTTGAAAGAAAACAGTTAAGGCCATCTTGTCAATTAATTCTTGTTCGCCTGTTAAAAGGTTTTTTAAAGCCAGTTGATTGTTTTTCATTTCATTTTCACCGACTATAACTGCCCATAGGATATTTTTTGCATTGGCATAATCCAATTGCTTTTTTAATTTAGAAGTATCTGGATAAACTTCTGTTTTTATACCATTCAATCTCAGTTCATCGGCCAGTGGTAAAGAATAAGCGAATGCACTTTCATCCATGCAACAAAATAAAACATCTGTAAAATTTGTGCCATCGGTAGGGAATAAATTCAACTCTTCCATGACATCATAAATGCGGTCGATACCAAAAGAAATGCCAATTCCCGAAATGCCTTTTAATCCGAAAATGCCGGTAAGGTCATCGTAACGACCACCGCCACTAATGCTGCCCATTTGAACACTGGTAGGCACTACTTCTAAGATACAGCCTGTGTAATAATCGAGACCACGGGCAAGGCTACCATCGAGGTAGACAAAATCGGTTTTTTGATCAAGTAAATTTAATAATTGATTCAAGTCTGACATTGCTTTTTTAGCATTCTCAGTATCGGGCAATGCATGCTGAATGGCCTCTAAATTAGCAGCATTGAAAGCCTGTTTATTGAGTAAAGACAAAATGATAGTTGATTGGACATCATTTAATCCCAAAGCGATTAGTTCATTTTTCACACCATCCATTCCAATTTTATCGGCTTTGTCAATTATAATGGTGATGGTTTTGAAATGTACCGAAACATCTGCTTTTTCGACTACAGCTTCTAATAATTTTCTATGGTTAATTCTTATTTCAAAATCATTCAATCCAAGTTTAGAAAATACCTGTCTGTAAATTTTAATAAAATCGGCTTCGCATAAAAGAGAGTTGGTGCCAAGCACATCGGCATCGCATTGCCAAAACTCACGGTAGCGGCCTTTTTGAGGTCTATCTGCACGCCATACGGGTTGCATTTGGTAGCGCTTAAAAGGAAAGGTCACCTCGTTTTGATTCATCACCACATAGCGGGCCAAAGGCACGGTTAAATCGTAGCGGAGGCCTTTCTCAGAGATGAGTGGTGTTAAAGATTTTGAATCAAATTTATCAGAATTTATATCTTTCAAATAATCGCCACTGTTTAGTATTTTAAACAACAATTGATCGCCTTCGGCACCGTATTTACCAGTAAGGGTACTCAGGTTTTCCATACTTGGTGTTTCCAAAGGCATGAATCCAAATGATTGATAAACTTTCTCAATGGTATTGAGAATATATTTGCGTTTGGCCATTATTTTGGGGCCAAAATCTCTTGTACCTCTTGGTATACTTGGTTTGCTCATGCTTAGGGTTTCAATTAAAATCGCGTTGCAAAAGTAAGGCAATTTGTAATTATAGTTAATAGTTAATTGTTATTAGTTATTGAGTGTTGAAATTAGGAAGTTAGAAAATATTCTGTAAATGGTTTTATATTCGTTTTAAAATTTGAATACAATGGGTTACGAAGTACATGTAGTAAGAAGAAATGATTTTGATAATTATGAAGAGGAATCAAATATAAGCATTCAAGAATGGAAGCAATTAGTTGACACGTTTCCTGAACTAACTTGGGAGCAATTTGAAGGTGATACAAAGGTGTTAGATTATGAATATTCTTATTGGTTGGCCCATCCCGAAATAGATGAAAGCAACAGACCTTGGTTTCAATATTACAAAGGTACTATCTGCACAAAATGGGCAGATCCCGCTTGTCTTAAATTGTTATTAATGATGGCTGAACATTTGAATGCAAGGCTTGTTGGCGATGAGGGTGAGCAGTATACTATGAAGGAAATAAATAGATTGGAAGCGAACAGTAAATCGAGGTCTTCATCAACAGCTACTAATAAGAACAAGAAACCTTTTTGGAAGTTTTGGTAAAACAACCACGATTCATAACCGACCCTGAAAGGGTCGTATACATGTAGCCTTGATATAACAGATATGATCCCCGACCCCGAAGGCGGTCGCATATTAATTATTTCACAAAATTTATAATAAACATATTCAAAATTTATAAATTTGTCAAATATGTCAGGAACGTTTTCTAAAATATACATTCAAATTGTATTTGCGGTTCAAGGTCGAAGATCGCTAATAAATCAGTCTTGGGAAGATGAATTATACAAATACATAACTGGAACAATAACAAATAAACAACAGAAATTATTAGCTATTAATGGTATGCCAGATCATGTTCATATTTTAATTGGAATGAAACCTTCTTGTTGCTTATCTGATTTGGTAAGAGAGATTAAAAAATCTTCAAACGATTTTATTTGCGAGAAAAATTTTTGTAGAGGAAATTTTAATTGGCAGGAAGGATTTGGAGCTTTTTCATACAGTCCAAATGATTTGAATCGTGTAATAACCTATATACAAAATCAAAAAACACATCATCAAAAAAGTATGTTTAAGGATGAGTATCATACAATGCTTTCAGAGTTCGAGATAGATTTCAAAGAGGAGTATTTATTCGAATGGATAGACGATAACCCTCTCGACCACAATGCTTAGATGAATATACGACCACCTTCGGGGTCGTTTCATGTTATATGACTGTTTCCATGACCCCGAAGGCGGTCGAATCATTGTAGCTGCGGTCGAATCATTGTAGCAAAATATCATCATGTTTCCACGACCCCGAAGGCGGTCGAATCATTGTAGCTGCGGTCGAATCGTTGTAGATAAAATACCATCATATTTCCACGACCCCGAAGGCGGTCGAATCATTGTAGC
>JAQSCZ010000010.1:43509-56096 GCA_029945665.1 bacterium
CATCATGTTTCCACGACCCCGAAGGCGGTCGAATCATTGTAGCTGCGGTCGAATCATTGTAGCTGCGGTCGAATCGTTGTAGATAAGATATTATCATCGTGCGTTAAGCGCATTGGTAAATAGTTAAAAATGGATAGATATTCCAGCCCAAGATTGGAATGCAATCGTATTTAAAAAAAAGCCATATTAAGTAATTTGTCTGATGTTATCAAAAAGGCTTTACCAACCGTTGCTATTTCTGCAATTCCATTAATTCGCACAATGCTTTGGAATTGTGGATTTGTAATTGAAGTAAGCAATAAATATACTGTTGCTTCGTTTTAATTTTGCGTTTTGCAATAATAATGGCCACCAAAAAGAGTAATAGTTTTAGAAATGCTGCGGACGATTTTCTTCCTGAAGAAAAAGATAAGCAAAAACCTTTTGGTCCAGGCAAGCTCGCATGGATTAAAGATGAGCGTACCCATAAGATTGCAGGTGCGTTTTTTATCCTGTTTTCTTTATTTTTATTTGTAGCCTTCACCTCACACATCATCAATCTTTCTCAATTCGAAACTGATCAAGATATATTGCAAAGTAGCAGTTGGAAATGGTTTAAAGCCAATAATGTGCGCGGAGCAAGTAATATGATGGGCTATTTTGGTGCATGGTTTAGCCATTTATTTATTCATAAATGGTTTGGTATTGCCTCCTATATTTTACTCTTTACGGTTTTTACTTTAGGTACACGCCTTTTATTCAATTGGCAATTGCACCCGATGACCAAAATATTGCGTTATAGTTTTTTTATCATTGTTTGGATTTCTTTGCTTATGGGATTTATTTTTCACAGCGATAATTTATACATGGGTGGTGGTTTTGGTTATTTTGGATTTATGTGGCTGAAAAGTTTAATCGGTTCAGTTGGTACTGGTATTTTCCTGTTCTTGTACGGACTTGCATTTATGATTATCGTTTATAACATCGATTTGAAGTTTAAAAAAGGCTTAGTGCAATACGACGACGAATCAGGCGATAGAAATAGAGTTGCCTTTTCTGATCATGAAACGGAGGCTGAACACATGAAGCAGCATTATGAGGACCTTCACAACCAACGAGAGCCAATTCTTAACAAGGAACACGCTGAATTGATAGAAGAGGAGGAGGGTATTCAATTACACTCTATCCCTGAAATTGAAGACGAAGTGGAGGAAGACACAGGCGCGAATATTGAAGATCATGTGGAGCCTATTAGTTTTAAAGTCGATCCAATCAAAGAAAAGAAAGTAGAAAAAATACCTGATTTCGAGTTGAAAATAGAACAACCCAAAGCAGATGAATTTGTGCCAGAAGTCATTCAGAAGGCCGTGGTTGAAGCGATTGCATCAGACCGTCCTGTTGGGCTAGAAGATCTTTATGACCCAACTTTAGATTTGCCAGGTTACCAGTTTCCAACGATTGACTTATTGCAAGAATATGAGTTTACCAAGATAGAAGTTGATCGCACGGAATTGGAAACTAGTAAAAATTTAATTGTAGAGACACTTAAGAATTATAATATTGCGATTTCTGAAATCAGAGCGAATATAGGACCAACAGTTACATTATATGAAATAGTGCCGGCGCCAGGTGTTAAAATTTCAAGGATTAAAAATTTGGAAGATGATATTGCTTTAAGTTTAGCTGCATTGGGTATTCGGATAATAGCACCAATTCCAGGTAGAGGAACTATTGGTATCGAAGTGCCGAATAAAAAACCAGAAATGGTGCCTATGCGTTCGATGATTGGCAGTAAAAAATTCCAAGAGTGTAATTATGAACTACCAGTTATCTTAGGAAAAACCATATCCAATGAATTATACATTGCCGATTTAAGCAAAATGCCTCACTTGCTTTGCGCTGGAGCTACTGGTCAAGGTAAATCGGTTGGACTAAATACACTGATTGTTTCCTTGCTTTACAAAAAGCACCCTTCGGAATTAAAGTTTGTACTGGTAGATCCAAAGAAAGTAGAATTAACGCTTTATAATAAAATTGAGCGACATTATTTGGCCAAATTACCTGGTGATGGCGATGCGATAATTACCGACACCAAATTGGTTTGTAATACTCTCAATTCGCTTTGTATGGAAATGGATGATCGTTACGAATTATTAAAGGCGGCTGGAAAACGAAACATAATTGAATATAACGTCAAATTTAAAGAAAGAAAATTATTGCCTACTGAAGGGCACCGCTTTTTGCCATATATTGTGGTAGTAATAGATGAAGTAGCCGATTTAATGATGACTGCAGGCAGAGAGGTGGAGACACCAATTGCCCGATTGGCTCAGTTGGCGCGCGCAATAGGAATACATGTTATACTAGCAACTCAACGTCCATCAGTTAATATTATTACAGGTACCATTAAAGCCAACTTCCCTGCGCGTTTGGCCTTTAGGGTAACCTCGAAAATCGATTCACGTACCATCTTAGATAGCAATGGTGCCGACCAGTTGATAGGCAAGGGTGATATGTTATTCAGCACAGGCAACGACCTGATTCGTTTGCAATGTCCGTTTGTTGATACACCTGAAGTTGAGCGTATAACAGAGTTTATTGGTAATCAACGTGGGTATAGCAGCGCATTAATATTGCCAGAGTTCAGAAGTGATGAGGATAGCGGATCACGCGATAATTTTGACGCCAACGATCGAGATGCCTTATTCGAGGATGCAGCCCGTTTAATTGTAATGACTCAGCAAGGCAGTACTTCTTTAATCCAAAGAAAATTGAAATTAGGTTATAACAGAGCAGGCCGTTTAGTTGATCAATTAGAACAAGCTGGAATCGTTGGTCCATTCGAAGGAGCGAAGGCCAGAAAGGTACTGATACCGGACGAAGTGAGTTTGGACCAGTATTTGAATACATTGTATAAATAAATTTATTACCTTTGCACCCATGAAAAATTTCCTCCTGTTAACTTTAGTAACCATAGCCCTTACAGCCATGGTGGCGCCTCCTAAGGACAAAACAGCTAATAAACTTTTAAAAGAAGTTTCTAAAAAATACAAAGATTACAAATCTTTAAAATCTGATTTTACTGTTTTAACCGAAGCCGCCGATCCAAAATCTCCAAAAAAAACTGATAAAGGGAATTTGCAAACCAAAGGCAATAATTTCAGATTATCATTTGGAGGACAAGAGATATTCTGCAACGGTAAATTTATATGGACCTATACCAAAGAAACCAACGAGTGTACCAAGGACAAATACAACCCTAATTCAAGCAATGGAATAAATCCAGCAAAAATTTTTACAGTATGGGAAAAGGGCTTTTTATTTGCGGATGAAGGCACTTACAAAAAGGGCGCTGTGGAAGTTGCCAAAATTAAATTGACACCAACCGATAAAAAGAAACCATATTTCTTAATGAATCTTGAGGTTGATAAAGTTGCTAAAACGGTTATGAGTTTAAAAGTATCTTTTAAAGCGGGCAATAAACAAACCTACTCGATTACATCACAAACGCCAAATGCTTCAATAGCCGATTCTGTTTTTGAGTTTAAGGCAGCAAGTTATCCGGGCGTAGAAGTTATCGATTTGACAAATTAGATTATTTGCCAACGCAAGCATCGTAGAGTATTTTTATATCCGACTCTTCAGCACTTAATGCTGTTTTCTTGAATACTTCCTCTGCATATTGTAATTGTAGATTTCCATTTGTTCGTTCCATTATTAGAGGTTTAACAGTTGGACGCATTTGAATTTGTCCATTTGAATCTTTGCCTATTTCTAGTTTAACATAGGCGCATAAATGGCACCAGGTAAAAATATCATAAGCAATAAAATCAGCTAAACTATAAATAGCAAAACCAGTCTTTATCCTTGTGGAGTAGGGGTCTTTAAAAGTATAGTTCCGCCAAGGTTGTAAGTTGTGCGGATGGCCACCAATGATAATGTCTACACCGCAAGTGTTAAATATATTTTCAAATAAATCAACAGTTGTTTTACTTGGATAGGTTTGGTAAGCATTGCCAGCATGGAGGGAGCACAAAACAAGTTCGGCTCCAGCATTTTTACAAGTTTCTGTTTGTTGTTTTATTAAAGTTAAATCGCAATTGGGGATATTTAAAGGAAGTAAATTTATGAGCCAGGGTTTGTCATTAGGCGCATCAAATTGATTGAGTGAATAAGTATAGGCAATGAATCCAATTTTAAAGCCATTTTTTTCAATAATCACTGGTTGGCTTGACTCATCTATTGACTTTGCCGCTCCAATGGACACTATATTTTTATTTTTCAGAAAATCTATGGTAGAAAGTAACCCAGTTTCGCCCATGTCTAAGCTGTGGTTATTGGCAATACTCAAAATGTCAAAACCTCGGTATTTTCCATTGCCGTTAAAAATATCAAAGGTTTGTTCATTGGTATTGAAAAGCATATTGCTTAACATAACCTCTGGCACAAAAGATTGTTTTTTAGTCAAATCTATGGGCGTTTCTAAGTTTGCAAAAACAATATCACTGCCAAAGAAGTCAGGTCCCACTACATCCCAAATTTTGCTGGTATGTTTTGGTTTTATCATTTCGTAGGGCATTAAGTCGCCACCTAAAGAAATAGTAAGTTCCGTTGTGAAATTTGAAACGTTGAGTAACGCATTTTGAAAATGGTGCAGCACCTCAGAATGCAGGGGTAATAAGGGCGGGTTGTAGTAATATTTATAGGTAAAGTAAAGTAAATCCTTCAAACCCATGGTTCTTGGATTCTCCTCGAATTCCTGCGCATACCTCCATTTTTTACCTTTAAAAAGGTGCATTATTCTGGCTATAAGGCCAATCGTTTGGCATAAAATATGGCCTTTGATGGTATATGGACGAACAGCTTTCAAATAGGCAAGATTGAATTAACCCAACATCATTCTTCCGAGCAAGAAATAAACGCCTAAACCTATCACATCATTGGTGGTGGTGATAAAGGGACCCGATGCGAGGGCTGGATCTATATTAAATTTTTCTAAAATAAGCGGTGTAATGGTACCGAGTAGTGAAGCTACTATAATTACGGTAATGAGTGCAATACTAACCACCATACTAAGGTCGTAACCATGGCCAATAATAACATTCCAAGTTAATAGCAGTGCAGAGCAAATAAGGCCATTTAGAAGCGAAACAGTAAATTCTTTTCCTAATTTTGGTAAAATATTTTTACTTTTAAGCGTGTTGTTAGCCAAACCTTGTACAATAATGGCCGAAGATTGAACGCCTGCGTTGCCGCCCATGGCCGCAACAATTGGCATAAAGAATGCAAGTTGAGGTAATCGCGATATGTCGCCTTCAAAACCAGATACAAGCGCAGAACTACCTAATCCGCCCATTAATCCAACCATTAGCCAAGGTAAACGCGCTCTTGATAAAATCCATACTTTATCACTGCTTTCAACATTTTCACTAAGACCGGCTTGTAATTGGAAATCTCTATCAGCTTCTTCTTTGATAAAATCAACCACGTCATCGATGGTAATACGACCGATTAAGCGACCCATGCTATCGATAACAGGAATGGCTGTTAGGTCGTATTTACTCATAATACTTGCTACTTCCTCACCAGTTGAGTAAGCATTGATTGCAATGTATTCATCATTTGTAATTTCTATAACTGAAGTGTGTGCCTTCGCTAATACGATATCCTTGAGCGAAACTACGCCTTTTAAAATATCTTTATCGTCTACTACGTAGACACTTAATACATTGGTAACTTCTTCGGCTTGTTTTCGTATTTCTTCAACACATTGACTAACGGTCCAATTGTATTTTACTTTTACCAACTCTTTGGCCATCAAACCACCTGCCACATCGTCGTCATAATGCAACATCGAAATAAGGTTTTTGGCATAATCTTGATCATCCAAAAAAGAAATAACCTCTTCTGCTTTTCTGGTTGATAATAAGTTTAGAATATCAACCGCATCATCTGAGTCTAAATAAGCGATGACATCGGTTGCAATTTCATTGGCAGTGTAACCCTTGAAAAACCGGCCTTGTAATTCCTCGTCGAGCGAGCGAATGGTCTCAATAGCCTTTGGTTTCTCGATTGTTTTAATGATATATTTAGCCTCATCTAGGGTAATGTCCCAAAATATTTCGGCAATATCTTCTGCACGGTATTCGTCTAGTATAGCTATTACCTCTTGGTCCACCCCGGCATCTAAAGCGGGTTGTAATTTAAATAACAATTCTTTTTCGATGTTTGCAGTGCTCATTCTTTGGAATTTTCAAATTGACAAGTTAGGGAAATGAAATTTTCGACGCTTAATTGTTCGGCTCGCAATTTAGCAAATTCGTGGGTATCTGAAAGATTAAATTTATGTAAAGCATTTCGCAAAGTTTTTCTTCTTTGATTGAATGCTGTTTTTACAACTTCATAATAAAGTGTTTTACTGCAAGGGAGCACAAAGTTGTCTTTTCGAATGCATTTAATGACACCTGATTTTACTTTTGGTTGAGGTATAAATACGTCAGGCTCGACAGTGAATTCATAAGTGGTGTCATAAAAAGTATTGAGTAAAACACTTTGAATGCCGTATGTTTTCGACCCTTCTTTGGCAGCCAGTCGCTCTGCAACTTCCTTTTGAAACATGCCACCAAAACCTTTCACATTTTCAATATTTTCTAAAACTTTAAATACAATTTGGGTACTGATGTTATAAGGAAAATTGCCAATGATAACAGATGGTTCTGTTAATATTTTATGGAGTTCGCGATTGTCTAAAAAATCGGCGAGAATAACCTTTAGTTTAGGGTTAATCATGGTGATATTCAAGTATTCTACAGATTCTTTATCGACATCTACAGCGATTACTTTGTCATATTCTTGTAATAAAAACTGTGTCAACACACCCATGCCTGGACCAATCTCTATGACTGGCAATTTATATTGTTCATGTTGAAAAATGCAGGCAACTTTCCTTGCTATTTCAGTGTCTTTAAGGAAATGTTGACCTAAATGTTTTTTGGGTGTGACTGCTGTAAACAAAATATTGATAATATAATTTCGGCTTTCAAAATTAGTCATCATTTATCATTATTTTTGTACTGCCAAAGAAAAATTAAAAAATTGGTATAATATTTGAAATTAAATAATAAAAGAAGTTATATGAAAAAAGTAATATTAAGCGCTTTCGTAATTGTATCGAGCCTTGCATTAGTAAATGCTCAGACGCCCCCTCCAATGCCAATGCCGGTTCCGAGTTCGCCTGCTCCCCCTATGACTGTGACTCCGCCTGCAGCAGTAACCAATATTGAATTTATTCAATTTAAAGAAACCTCATTCGATTTTGGTAACATTAAACAATCCATACCTGCAATGCATGTGTTTGAATTTAAAAATGTTGGTGATAGAGATATCAATTTACAAAATGTAGCTGCTTCATGTGGCTGTACTACTCCAAATTGGAAAGGTGGAATCTATAAACCAGGTGAAACTTGTCAAATTACCGCCACTTACAATGCGGCTAGTGAAGGTGGATTTAACAAAAGCGTTACGGTAACCACATCTGAAGGGACTATTATACTAACAATTTCTGGTAATGTAATGTCAGCTATTACCTACGATGAGTGGAAAGTGAAAAAGGATGCTGAAGATGCTATCAAAGCAAAAGAAGATGCTAAATATAAAAACAAAGGTAAAGCCAAAGGTAAAACCAAAGTAAATAATAATACCTCTGCTACAAAACCTAAACTAGAAAAGGCAAAAACAACCCAACCAGGTTCTTAACATAAAATATAAAAAATAATCAATATGAAAAAAGTATTCATTTACAGTATGGCTGCACTAATGTTTGTTGGATTAGCTGCATTTAAACCAAAACCAAAAACCAAAACAACTGCCAAAACTACTGCACCAGCTCAAGCTAAAATTGTTCTTTCAGACAAGGCTTATGATGTAAAATTCGATAAAACTTTCCATGACTTTGGAACAATCTCTGAAGGTCAAGAAGTAAAAACAACTTATGTCTTAACCAATGTAGGTAAAGAGCCGATTTTTATTATCAGTCATGATGTACAATGTGGTTGCACGACACCTTCTTATACTAAAGAGCCAATTATGCCTGGTAAAAGTACCGATATTATTGTAGGATTTAATTCTGCAGGAAAAGCAGGTGCTCAGGATAAAACAGTTACTTTAACGACCAACGGTGGTAAAGAAATTTTATCTTTTAAATGTTTCGTAGGTGAAAAAGCTAAAGTTGACCCAATGCCAAGCGGTGGTGTTAAATTGAAGCCAAAAACAAATTAAAATTTAGTGCATTTATAGCACACTGAGAACGGGCGTTGATTTTGAATATTCAAATTTAACGCCTGTTTTTTTTATACATAAATTAACATGCCAAAGACGTTTTTTAAATATTTATTTTTCGCACTGATTGTATTGACCGCTGTCAATGCCAAATGGAAAGATGAGAGCAATCCTGGCATCGTTTGGAATGAAATGAATCACGAATTTGGTGATATTATACAAGGAGAAATTGTAGAAACCAATTTTACTTTAACCAATACTACCAATGATACACTCGAAATAGAAAATGTGCAAGGTTCTTGCGGTTGTATTGTTACTAAATGGAGTAATAAGCCCGTTTTGCCTAATACGTCTTCGAATATTTTGGTGAAATTTGATCCCCAAAATAAGATTGGTAAACAGTATAAATCACTAACGGTATATACTTCTATGGGTGCATATTATTTAAAATTGAATGCGAATGTTGTAAAAAGGGCCAATTGAGGGCGCACCAGATATGTTTTATATAAACCTACCTCTTGTTGGACATGATAACTGAATACTCTTCTTTTTTAGAGAGCTAAAGGCTATAATTAATGCAATTTCGGCACGCTATTTGTTTATTCATTATTTAGAAAATTTATAAAAATAATATGATTTCATTATTTACTTACCTTATCGCTTTAGTTGCAGCGCCTACTAGCCTTTATCAATCAGATATGAAAGCTGAAGAACCCAAATTACTTGAATGGAAAAAAGAAACCCATGATTTTGGCAATGTTACTGAAGGTACAAAAGCGAAATACACGTTTATTTTCACAAATAAGGGAACTGAACCAGCCGTTATAACTAGTGCCAATGCTAGTTGCGGTTGCACAGTGCCATCTTACAGCAAAGAGCCTGTATTGGCTGGCAAAGATGGTTCAATAACTGCTATTTTTGATTCATCAGGAAAACATGGCAACCAAACCAAAACAATTACGGTTATTACCAATGTTGGTACTTATTATTTGAATATCAAATGCAATGTTGTAGATAAAGTTGTACAGCCTAAATCTCCAGTTCAGGTAGGGGAATAAATAAACTAAACGTATTAGAAAACTACATTAGCACAGATGCCAATGTAGTTTTTTTATGGTCAAAATAATTTTGAAATGGAAATGATTCAGGTGTTTTCTTCTCGAGGTATTTATACTTCTCCTAATTAATGTTAACTTTGTAAGGTATTCTGATGAAGTCTATTTTTATTGTTGGGGATCAACGCATATTTGAAAAAACGGTTGTCAAAGCTGATTTAGCAGTTTTTGATGCTGGTTCAGTACACGATGTTTACAGTACGTTTGCATTGGGCAGAGATGCCGAATGGAGCAGCCGCCTTTTTGTTTTAGAAATGAAAGAAGCAGGAGAAGAAGGCATTGGAACCTTCTTAAATATCACACACAAATCACCTGCCTTATTAGGACAAACCGTTAAGTTTATTGCAACTGTGGCTAACCTTAATAAAAATAATGTTGATTGCGATGTCATTGTAAAGGTAGGAGAAAGAATCGTTGCTGAATGTCAAACAGGTCAAAAAATTGTAAGCACAGAAAAACTAAACCTACTTTTTGAATCACTAAAATAATTTGGCACTTAAACCAATAAATATCATCAATCGCAAAGCGAATTTCGAATATCACATCGATCATAAGTTTACTGTAGGCATTGTGCTTACAGGTACCGAGGTTAAAAGTATTCGCATGGGCAATGCCAATATTAGCGATGCTTTTTGTATGATAGAAAATGATGAAGTTTGGATTAAAAATATGCATATCAGTGAGTTTAAGCAGGGGAGTTATAATAACCACGAACCAATCCATAATAGAAAATTATTGCTCAATAAAATTGAAATTAAGAAGATTGCAAATAAGATTAAAGATAAGGGTACTGCCATTTTTCCGATAAAATTATATGCCAATGAACGTGGGTTTTTAAAGTTAGACATTGGGGTCGGAAAAGGTAAAAAATCGTTCGATAAACGCGATGATATTAAACAGAAGGACATTCAAAGAGAATTATCTAAAATAAAATTTTGAGGAAATTTTTAATTATAGCATCATGCTTGCTCCTTGCCAATATTTGCAAAGCACAATTCTTTGGTAGGAAAAGTATTGCTGTGCAGCAAGGCGCTATATTTTTTAATGAACCTTTTTTAAATAATAAAAACAACGCAAATAATAAAACCAGCTGGGTGACGGAGGTTGATAAAAATCTTTACATCTCTCGCTTTTCTAGCTTTAATCTTGGATTTGGATTGGGTAATTATAAAAATCCCGATAACCGTTTCGAATCCTTTCAATCATCTAATTTTTACCGATTGAAATTTGCTTTCGTTTTGCATTTGCCAAATGTTAAAAATTGTAAGCGCTGTAAGGACTTAAGGATTGTAAATCCCTATTTCAATATTGGCTATAATTTCGACATTCTAAATAATACTTTCAAGGCGATTGGCAATAATAGAGTGAATACGAATCTTAAAATTGGAGGAGGGGTAGTGGTTAAAATAATGAAGGATGTGGGTTTAATCTATGGATTAACACTGAATCAGCGCTTAAATGTTGATTATCGCACATTTTTTCAACATAACGTTGGTTTGCTAGTGAGACTGAGTGGACTCGGTGATAGCAAACCTCAATCAGTTTCATTTTAGCGTTTCATTCGTCTTCTTTCTTTTTTTGAAAAAAGCATATTGCTGGTTTTCATTTTTCTTTTACTTTCGTTGACATTACTTGCCGTATCGCAACTTTTAGCCTTGCAATTTTCAAAACTTATAATTGTTAATGAAGCGATTATGGTGATTAATAATTTTTTACAAAACATCAGGCAACGAATTTAATCAAAAAAGTGTTTTATATTTGGAGATTATATTTAGATGAAGAAGTTAATCATTTTATTTGCTTGTTTTTTGTTTTCAACACTATTGAAGGCCGATCACATGATGGGAAGTGATATTGAATATGTCTGTATTTCTCCAGGTAAATATAAAATTATCACCAAAATATATAGACAATGTGCGGGTATTCCACTTTATTTTGGCTCTATCACTGTTTATTGTGGAAGTACCTCATATACTGTTAACGTAACCAGGACATCTATAAGAGACATTACACCAACTTGTGCTGCCGGAACCGCGCCTTGTTTTCCAGAGAATACAATGTCATCAGAAGGAGTTGAAGAGCACACCTTTGAATGTACCATAGATTTCAATTCTGCACCTTTCAATACTTTCAAACAAAATAATTGTTGTGAGGTGTACTTTGCTGCTACGCAATGCTGTAGAGATGAGCTTATTACAACACAACCTTACGAAAACTTTTACACAGAGAGTATGCTTGATATCTGCAATGTGAAAGGAAAATGTAATAGCAGTCCACAATTAACCACACCACCTATTTCATACATTTGTTGTAACCAGCCCTTTTCTTTCAACAACGGAGTGAGTGACAAGGTAGACGGAGATAGTTTGGCGTATTCCTTGTCGGATGCATTAAAAGCCAAAGGGTCTAATATTTTGAAGAATGGCTCTTTTACTGCCCAGATTCCTATGACTCCTTTTTGCTTGCCGCCAGGTATTGTGAATTGCAAAGCATTGCCTAACGCGAAACCACCACGCGGTTTTTATTTTGATAAAGCCACTGGAGATATCATTTTTATGCCAACGAAATGCGATGAGGCAGGCCCTGTTGTAATTCAAATTGATGAATACCGAAAGGATTCCACGGGCAAATGGCTGCATATTGGCACAACAAGGCGCGATATGATGATGATTGTGGTAAAATGTGCGGATAATAATCCCCCTCAAATTACCAATAACTCCAATAAATATTCAATTTGTGAAGGCGAAAAATTGTGTTTTACAATTAAAACAGTAGATAATTTGGCGCCCAATCAAACCAAAGCTGATACCACTAATTTGTCTTGGAACTTCGGTATAACCGGTGCAACTTTTAAAATTGTGGATCCTACTGCCCGCGAAAAACAAGCTGAGTTCTGTTGGCAAACTAAAATTGGTGATGCAAGAACCAACTCATACAATTTTACAGCGATTGTAAAAGATGACAATTGTCCGCGTCCAGCGACAACTGCCAAAGGCTTCTTAGTTACAGTCAAAGCAAAAGCGCAAGCCAACCGCAAATATGAAATATTAGATTGTGGTAAATTGCGGTTCACTTCATATCCAAAAGATACTGTGAATTACAAAGGCCAATACAACTATGAATGGGTGATACGCGACAGTGCCAATTCAGGCTTGCCTTATTATAAAAGTTTTCTAAAGCGCGATAGTTTTAAATTCAAACGCGGCGGTAAATACA
>JAQSCZ010000011.1:0-16735 GCA_029945665.1 bacterium
TTGAGTTCTTTTCCGTATTTTTTTTATTTATTCAGACTTTCGGATAGTTATGAATAATTATATATGAATTTAACATATTTTAATAAGAATTTAAATTTAAAAAGTTCGTAAAATACCTTATATAATTCGTTTCTTGTAAATTTTATCTCAATAGTATCTAGTTTTTTATTTTTAATCTTTCAAAATGAAAATGTTATTTCCACCGATATTTTCATTAAAAAACATACCCGATCCTATAATCACTACAATATCACTCGTTTTATTATGGCTTTGTTTATTAATTCAGTCACCACTTGAATTAATTTTAGCTTAAATTTGATGCAGTTTATGTTGGAAAACGAAATTTCTCCATTGGAGCGGGAAGAACAAGAAAGAATAGAAATATTAAAACGCTACAAGTCATTACTGCGTTCAATTCGGCATGAATTAACACGTGAGCAAAAAAAACTAATCCGCACTGCATTTGATTTAGCCTTGGATGCACACAAGGACATGCGGCGGAAATCAGGCGAGCCTTATATTTATCATCCCATTGCTGTAGCAAGAATAGCAGCGCAAGAAATTGGACTTGGCACCACCTCTATCGTTTGTGCTTTGATTCATGACGTAGTTGAGGATAGTAATTATACCACCGAAGATATCAGTCGCAAATTCGGACCGAAAATAGCAAAAATAGTAGCAGGGCTAACCAAGATTCAAGAGGTATATGACCACACAGATAGCATGCAAGCGGAAAATTTCCGTAAAATGCTTCTTACACTTAGCGATGATGTGCGCGTAATCCTTGTAAAACTGTGCGACCGACTGCACAACATGAGAACTTTGGATAGCATGAGTCGAAAGAACCAGCTCAAAATTGCTAGTGAAACACTGTTTCTTTATGCACCTTTGGCCCACCGATTAGGTTTATATGCCATAAAGTCTGAGTTAGAAGACTTATCAATAAAATATACGCAAAGAGAAGCATTTAAGGAAATATCTGCGAATCTGAACGCTAAAAAAGCGGCACGTGATCGTTTCATTAAAAAATTTATTGAGCCAATAAAAGAAAAACTGGATGAAACCAATTTAAAATACGAAATAAAAGGAAGACCAAAAAGTATCTATAGTATCCTTAAAAAGATGAACCATCAAGGCATACCCTTCGATCAGGTATACGATTTGTTTGCCATAAGGATTATTACAGACTCAACCCCTGACAAAGAAAAGTCAGATTGTTGGACCGCTTACTCAATTATTACCGATATCTACAAACCGAATCCTGGCAGAACCCGAGATTGGATTACAACTCCAAAAAGCAATGGCTACGAAAGTTTACATAGTACTGTCATGAGTAATGACGGAAAATGGGTTGAGGTTCAAATTCGTTCGAAACGAATGGATGAAATTGCTGAAAAAGGTTTTGCCGCCCATTGGAAATACAAAAACGCGAAAGATGGCATTGAAAGCGACCAAGGCTCAGGTGTCGACAGTTGGTTATCAAGAATTAAAGATATTCTCGAAAATCCATCCACCAATGCACTTGAGTTCATGGATGACTTTAAGCTACAATTAATTCATGAAGAAATATTTGTTTTTACCCCTGAAGGAGATCTTAAAAAACTCCCGAAAGGTGCTTCAACCTTAGATTTTGCATTTGAAATACATACCCAAGTCGGTAGTAAGTGCATAGGCGCGAAGGTCAACAACAAATTAGTTCCCATCAGTCATAGGCTTAGTAACGGTGACCAAGTGGAGATATTAACCTCCGATAAACAACATCCAAGAGATGAATGGTTGCAATTCGTTCTTACTGGCAAAGCAATTGCCAGAATTCGCAACTTTTTGAGAGAAGAGAAAAGAGATGTTGCTGAAACTGGTAGAGAAATTTTGAAAAAGAAATTTCGAAAAGAGAAGGTAGAATTTAATGAAGACAATATTGCCAAGGTAGTAGCTGCTTTAAAAATTCAAAGTGTTTTAGATCTTTGTTTTGCAGTTGCGAAAAATTTAATTCCGCAAGAAAAATTGGCCATACATGATATAGTCAATAAAAAACTAATCCCAGAACCGAAACCAAAGAAAGAAATTCCTGAAAAACCAATTTCAAAAACCAGTAAAGAGATTATTATTGGCGATGAAAATGATTTGCCCTATAGTTTTGCAAAATGTTGTAATCCAATACCGGGCGACGATATTTTTGGATTTATTACCATTGGCGAAGGAGTTAAAATCCACAGGACCAATTGCCCTAATGCCGTTTCTTTGTTAAGCAACTATGGCTATAGAGTAATTAAAACCGAATGGAAAAACTCACCAGTTAAGGCCGATAAGACATTTTTAGCTGGAATAAAATTGATAGGGATTGATGATGTGGGTATTGTTAGTAGCCTTTCGGATATTATAAGCAGAAACATGGGTGTTAACATGAAATCAATAACTATTGAAAGTCATGATGGCACTTTCGAAGGAACGATTGTATTATTTATTCAGGACACAACCCACCTTGACACGCTAATACAAAATATTAAGCTAAAGCACCAGAATATGGAAGTTAACAGGATAGCAATTGCAAATTGATGTGTTAAATCTGTAAGTATTCACAATAAATCTATAACAAGTTATTCCATTATGGGATAGACCTTTACCGCTCTTTAAAATTACTTAGATGACTTCGCGCTTCAATGCATAGCAGACTAGCTAATTTTTTTGCAAATTAGATTTTGAATACATCCTCCTCAAAAAAAAACTTGCTCTCGAAGGCATTGGATACCTACTTTATAGGCATAGAAAACTCATACCAGTTTGTAAAACAATATTTTAAACAAGCCTTTGTTCCTCCTTTTCATTTTCAAGAAATTATTCACCAATGCTATGAAATCGGCATAAAATCACTTTCTCTTATTAGCCTTACAGGGTTTATCATAGGCTTGGTATTTACAAAACAATCAAGGCCGCCATTAGAAGATTTTGGAGCTACTTCGTGGTTGCCTTCATTAATGGGTATTGCCATTGTAAAAGCGCTAGGTCCCTTAGTTACTGCATTGATATGTGCTGGAAAAGTGGGCTCAGGAATTGGTGCGGAATTGGGCTCTATGCGCGTAACGGAGCAAATAGATGCTATGGAAGTTTCAGCTATAAATCCGTTTAAATATCTAGTGGCGACAAGGGTTACAGCAGCCGTCATTACAATTCCAATTCTATCATTTTATTGCATTGTTGTAGGCTTATTGGGTTCTTACGTTAATATTCACAAGGAGGAGGCTACTAGTTTTATTGCCTTCTTTAAAAGTTCATTTTCAACCATTAGTTTTTTGGATCTTTATACCTCTATTACCAAATCCATTTTTTATGGTTTTACAATTGGGATGATAGGTTGCTACAAAGGTTTTAACGCCTCACAGGGAACGCGTGGAGTAGGAAAAGCGGCTAATCAAGCAGTTGTGACGGCCATGTTTTTGATTTTTATTGAAGAAGTCATCATCGTTCAAGTAGCCAATTGGATTAGATATTACTAGTTAAAAATAAAAAGTGTCAGAAAAAATTATACAAAACGAGCCAGTTATCATTATCAAAAACTTATATAAGTCTTTTGGAACTCTAGATGTATTAAAAGGTGTTGATTTAACAATCAACAAAGGTGAAAATGTAGCTATTTTAGGAAAGTCAGGTACAGGAAAATCGGTGCTTATTAAAATACTAGTGGGCTTATTAAAACCTGATAAAGGAAGCGTCATAGTATTAGATCAGAATATTGCTAAATTGAACGAAAAAGAACTAAATGCGTTGCGAATTCAGGTTGGTTTTTCTTTCCAAAACAGTGCCTTGTATGATAGTATGAGCATTCGGCAAAATATGGAATTCCCTTTGATCATGAATAATAAAAATTTAAGCAAGACGGAAGTTGCCAAAGCGGTGCATGAAGTGCTAGAAGCTGTTGGTTTAAAAGATAAGATGAACGAAATGCCAGGAGATCTCTCTGGTGGCCAACGCAAAAGAATAGGCATTGCACGCACCTTAATTTTGAGACCAAAAATTATGTTATATGATGAGCCTACCGCTGGACTTGATCCTATTACCTGCACAGAAATTAATAACCTTATAAATCAGGTTCAAGAAACTTACAATACCACCTCAATTATTATCACCCATGATCTTTCCTGCGCGCGCGAAACAGGAGACAGAGTTGCCATGCTACTAGATGGGAAGTTTGCCAAAATTGGATCATTTGATGAAGTATTTAAAACAGACAATGAACAAATTCAAAATTTTTACAAGTATAATTTCATACAATAAATCAAATTTCAAATGTTAGTCACTGAAAATAAACGCACCGTCGTCGTTGGAATTTTTGTTTTCCTCGGATTACTCTTATTAGCCATTGGCATTCTTACGATTGGCAATCTTCACGAAACCTTTAAGAGAAAAGTCCGAATCGTGGCACTTTTTGAGGATGTAAATGGCTTGCAAATTGGCAACAATATATGGCTATCTGGGGTTAAAATTGGCACCGTGAGTCAAATGGATTTTTATGGGAAAAATAAGGTAAAAGTGGAATTAAAAGTGGAAAACAAGGTATTAGAAAATATCCGAAAGGATGCATTTGTTAAACTGAGCACAGATGGACTCATTGGCAATAAAATACTAGTTATATACGGTGGTTCAGATAATGCTGCGGCGGTGGAAGACGGCGACACACTGGGTGTTGAAAAAACTTTTACTTCAGAAGATATGATTAATACCCTTCAGGAAAATAACAAAAATTTGTTGGCCATAACCAATGATTTCAAAATTATCAGTGATAATCTATCCCATGGAATTGGTTCTGTAGGAAAACTATTAACAGATGATGCTTTGTATAATCAATTGAATGCTGCAAGTCTTTCTCTTCAAAATGCAACAAATAAAGCATCGCAATTATTGAGTTCATTGAATACTTTTAGCGAAGGGCTTAACAAGAAAGGTACTTTAGCAAATGAATTAACAACAGATACCGTCGTATTTAAATCTTTCAAGTTATCTATAAAGCATTTAGAGCACATGGCCGACTCTGCGTCGCGATTCGTTAGTGAATTGAAAAAAGCCGGTAATAATCGCAAAACCAGTATTGGAATTTTATTACATGATGAAACATCTGGCGCACATTTAAAACACACCATTGTAAATTTAGACAGTAGTTCTCAAAAATTAAACGAGGTACTTGAAGCAGCCAAACATAATATATTTTTGAGGGGATATTTCAAAAAGAAAAAGTGAGACTATTGCAACTTTTGAACCTAAATTTATAATGTATTAACCAATAATCCATTCCATTTTTGCATTGAAATAAAAATAAATAATACCCTTATGAACATTGAACAAACTGACGGACCATCTGAACCATGGAGCGAAAACAAAAACACGAAAGAAGAAAATGTTAAAAATGAGAAGAAAGTATTCCCGGGGTATCCTGCATATCCGAAAGAAGACGATATTTTCATAAGAAATAAAGAAGAAAGTGATATCAATCCGGAAGATATTTCTAAAACTAAAACGCCCAATGAATTTCCAGATACTAGAAATGAAAAAGATTTTGATGAAGATTTGAGCGGTGATGATTTAGATATACCTGGCTCTGAACTAGATGATGAAAATGAAATAAATGGTGATGAGGACGAAGAAAATAATTACTATAGTCTTGGTGGCGATAACCACAATGATTTGGAAGAAAACAACAGTTAAATTGGTAGTATAAAAACTATCTGAAAAAATGACCCTATAAAAGAAGGAAAGACAAAAGAAGCAAGTATCTTTACAAAATGGAATATTGATGTATCCCGCAGTGAAATTGTCTTCAAATTTAAGTGTCGATACTACAAATTTTAGAATAGATTTTGAACACTAAAGACCCATCAAAATCGATTGCGTAAAATGTTAAATAAGTGGATATGGTGAAGGATTCATTGGTGATAGAAAAATGGAATTTTCCAAGTACTGCATAAAATATGGTCAAATAGAGTTTACAAAAAAAATATAATGAACAACAAGAAAAAATTAGGCATTTGGATGGATCATGCAAGTGCGCACTTAATGGAATATACAACTGGACCTGTGAAAACAACCAGTTTAGAGTCTAAATTTACGCATTCAGTAAAAGAAAACGCATTAAACAGAAGTGAGCATTTGATGCATAACAAAGAGCAACATCAACAATCTGAATATTATAAGAAATTAGGTGAAATTATTTCTAAATATGATGAGGCAGTGCTTTTTGGACCGACAGATGCTAAAACAGAATTAAAGAATTTGTTGACTTCCAATCCTCATTTTGAAAAGATTTTGATAACCACCAGACAAACAGATAAGATGTCTGAAAATCAGCAACACGCATTTGTAAATGCTTATTTTGCTGGCAATTTGAACAACAGTTCAAATTCTTAAAAACCCCTTGCATTAAGGGCCTACCCGAATATACTTATTACCATACAGTGCATACACCCCAGCTCGGTGGTCGGCTGAGTATGCGCCGCAATCACCTTGCAAATTTTCTTTGATATTCTCAATCGTAATTTTTGCTGAAGTATCGATACTGAAATCATACTGATAGGAACAACTTGTGGCATCATTCAATGCATTAGAATCATTTGTGGTGCCAACATTATTTTTATACTCAGACGAACTGATAGCCGAAAACAATTGCGTTTTATTTGATAGATTCCACACCCTATTTATTGTTTTATAACAATGGTTGGATTCTAATTTACCCTCTTTTTCAATCCATGTTAAGTGCGCATACCTTTGATTGGTGCTGGACAATTGCAAACTTTTGACCATACAGGTATCGATTTTAATAAAAGCCATATCATTTAATCCATATTCTTCAAGAATTAAAGTATCGACCTTATTTTCTATATAAAAAATGAGAGCCAACCGTCCGAAGCCATGGTTATCATCATCTACCAAATAAACTTTCAGTTGACCATCTTGTGATTGCCCTTTTAAATAAGTTTGTGCATAGCTAAAGCTGCATGCAATTTCAATAAACAAAAGTAAAAAGACATATTTTAAACTATTAAATACATGCATACACTTTTCATTTAAGAAGATTGAATGTATTCTAATGCCCAATAATCACCGACTGATCAGGGATTGTAACAATTAAGTCTACATCCTCTTCGAGTGTGCACTGACAGGCCAAGCGAGAATTGTATTTCGGATTGCGGGCACGGTCTACAAAATCTTCTTCTTTTTCACTTATTTCGGTTAAACTATCTGCACCCTGATCGACATAGATATGACAGGTACTGCAAGCACAAACAGCGCCACAATTATGGTGCAATTCAATATCGCTATCCATGGCTACATCCAATATAATTTCACCTTTTGAAATATCAACGGTGATGGGTTGTTTATCTTTTTCTTCGAACTTAAAAGTTATTTTTGGCATTTTTGGGGGTATTAATCTGTTATAGAAATAGTGGTGACAGACGTTGATTTTCTGTCATTAATTATAGAAATTTTTGTAAAGCTAATTTTTAGAGGCCATCCTTCTGCAATACTGTATTCAGCTTCGCACTTATGTTGGATACTAGCCGTTTCGAAATCTGATTTTTTGGGTTTAGGTATCTGCATAGATTCACTAATTCCAACCATTGTTTCGTAAAGAATACGCTTAAAATCTTTTTCAACTGGTGTAATAGTAGCCGCAATTTTACAACGGTTATTGACTGTATTTAAAGCAGTCAATTTATAAACCGCTTTTCCAGGATAAGGTTCACCACCAAAAGTATTCTCTAAATAACAATCATAAGTGTAAGCAGTGTTAAGCTTATATTCCAATCCATAGAAATAGTGAATCAAAACCATCTCTTCGCTAATACTAGTTCTTAATAAGGTCGGATTATTAAACAATTGTTTCATATTTTTTGAAACTGCTCGGGTAACTTCATTATCCGGCCAATTCAATTTTTTAAAAACTCCACTGAGTCCTTTATTTGAAATATCAATGATTTCATTCAGATTTAATATCGTATCAAACATCCCCAATTCATTGGTTCGGTACTTTACTGTTATGCCTTTAAAAAGCTCAGCATAGGCAATGGCAAGCGAATCTTTAGGATTGCTAAAAATAAAATTCTTATAGGTATAGTAAATCACGTAATGCTTATCCGTTGAATCTTTAATTTGCCACAAAGCATTGACTACAGTCGTTTCAGAAACAGGTTTTCCTTTCACAATTTTTGAATCCACTTTGGTATAGGTTATATGCTTCTGAGCTCCCTTATACCAATAGCCCACCATTGGAATGGTGTTACCTTTTAGAATAGTATTTTGTGAATAAACAGCGTTACCAAAAACCAATAATAAAATTACTGTGAGAATTTTCATTAGAAGGTGCAAAATTATTGCTTATTCGTTAGAATACCTATTCAGAAAAGTAATGTAGTCATAGATTTTAAAAAAGTTAAATTTCAAGCGCATTTTAATTTAATTTTGCAGCCGCCTTTGAATATTTATCAAACCAATATTAATACCATCATTGCAACCTTATTTTCCAAAGGATTAAGACGGGTTGTAATTTGCCCAGGTAGTAGAAATGCGCCATTGGTAATGGCATTTGCCCGATTTGGAAAAATTGAATGTATATCTATTGCTGATGAGCGTTCAGCTGCATTTGTTGCCTTAGGAATGTCCAAACAATTAGGCGAACCAGTAGCGGTTGTTTGCACAAGTGGTAGTGCAGTTGTAAATTTATATCCAGCGGTTGTAGAAGCCTATTACATGCAGATCCCACTTATTCTAATTACAGCAGATAGACCGGCCGAAATGTTAGACCGATGGGATGGACAAACCATCCATCAAGAAGCTATTTTTTCACCACATATTCTGGTTTCACTTCAAACACCCGAAGGCATAGATGAAGACCAGATAGACCTCATTAGTCATTTAAGTTCACAATTATTTGATGCCAGCAATGGCTTACTAAAAGGACCTGTTCATTTGAATGTTCCATTAATGGAGCCTCTATACAGTGCTGTAAAAGAAAAATTTAAATACCCCAATATAAGCATTATTTCGAATCGTATAGATTCTATTGACGATTGGGAAATTGCCATAGACAAAGCACATTTTTTTACCAACTACCCAAAGGTTATGGTATTGCATGGTACAAGCGGAGTAGAAACCGATAATACAGAACTAAGCATATTATCGGCCAATGCATTTGTAGTTTCGATTAGTGATGTTGTTTCAAATAAACATTCATATCAAACCATTCCTAATTGGGAGGGTGTATTTTTAAATGCGAATGGTGAACTTCAAAAAGACTTAGTGCCAGATTTATTAATAACAACCGGTAAAATGGTATTAAATAAAACCATTAAAACCCTTTTTAGAAATAATCCACCAAAGCGCCATTGGCATATTGCTGAGAATGGATATTGTGCTGATACCTTCTTTACTGAACCTGAAGTGTTATCATTAGCTCCTTCTAAATTTTTTAATCAATTCAATCCATTTTTACCAACTGAAAAATCGGAATATCAGCAATTATTTAAAAAACTTGGCGACCAACAAAAGGAGCTAAGCGACATTACATTGTCTCAGAATTACAATGAGTTCAATGCGGTCAAAATAGCATTAGAAAATTTGCCTGATAACATAGTACTTCATTTATCGAATAGCATGTCTATTCGCTATGTGGCTTATCTCAATTCATATTTAAAAACTGATTGGGAAATATATTCTAACAGAGGTGTCAGTGGCATCGATGGCTGCACTAGCACTGCACTTGGAGCGGCAATGACTGACCCTAGAATGCATGTATTAATAACTGGCGATATCGCTTTTTTTTACGATATCAATGCGTTGTGGCAAACTCAATTACCTAATAATTTTAAAATAATTATCCTTAATAATTTTGGAGGAGGTATCTTTAAAAACATAGACGGCCCTGCAGGAATGGCTGAATTAAATCCATTTATCGCCACACCACATAAAATGGATGCGGAATTACTAGCGCAACATTTTAAACTAAACTATTTCAAAGTTGTTAAATTAGCAGAACTTGAGCCTAGTATAAAAGCTTGGCTGAGCGCTGATAAGGCTTCTATACTTGAAATACAAACTGATTCAACAACAAATTCAGATATTTTTAACCAATACAAACAACAAATTTTATGAGCAACAGAGCGTGGCAAACCATTAAAAAATACGATGAAATTCTTTTCGATTACTTCGAAGGAATTGCCCGAATAACCATTAACCGTCCGCGTTATCACAACGCGTTTACGCCAAAAACCAATACAGAAATGATTGATGCGATGGATTACGCCAAAGAACATCCAGACATTTATACCATTGTATTAACTGGAGCTGGTGATAAAGCCTTTTGCAGCGGTGGCGATCAAAATATTAAAACCATTGGAGGTTATAAAGATGAGCATGGTATTCCCCGTTTAAATGTGTTGGAATTACAAAAAAGAATTCGCTCATGCCCTAAGCCAGTAATTGCCATGGTTAATGGATTTGCCATTGGTGGTGGTCATGTTTTACATGTAGTTTGCGATTTATCGATAGCCAGTGAAAATGCTGTATTTGGTCAAACAGGACCAAAGGTAGGCAGTTTTGATGGCGGTTTTGGCAGCAGTTATTTGGCAAGGATTGTTGGTCAGAAGAAAGCCAGAGAAATATGGTTTTTATGCAGACAATACAGCGCTCAAGAAGCATACGACATGGGCCTAGTAAACAAAGTAGTGCCATTAGAAAACCTTGAAGACGAAGTTGTAACATGGTGTCACGAGATGATGCAAAAAAGTCCGATTGCCTTAAGGATGATTAAATACGGATTAAATGCAGAATTAGATGGACAAGCAGGGATTCAAGAATTAGCAGGAAGTGCTACCTTGTTGTATTACTTTACCGACGAAGCGCAAGAGGGCAAAAACGCATTTCTAGAAAAGCGCAAACCAGATTTCAAGAAGTTTCCTAAATTTCCATAAGTCGAAATATACATGTTAGGACTTGATATATCAAGTCCTAACTTTCCGATATCAAAAAGTATCTTTTTATCGAAAAATTTCGCAAAATAATACAATGATTACTCAGTTTAGTGGGTTATTTTGGCAGATGGATTAAACTAATCCCCATAATCTCCACAATTTCCCGTACCTTTGCACCTTCTATATGACAGTAACATTCCAAGACATGGGTTTAAGTCAACCTGTGTCTGATGCAATTAGAGATTTAGGCTACATCAATCCCACTCCAATCCAACAACAAGCCATTCCGGTTTTATTAAAAGGGACAAAAGATTTCGTAGGTTTAGCTCAGACAGGTACAGGTAAAACAGCAGCTTTCGGTTTACCATTATTATCGCTAATTGACACATCAATTAAACAAGTACAGGGTTTAGTAATATGCCCAACGAGAGAGCTTTGTATGCAAATTGCCAAAGATTTTGTAGATTATGGCAAGTATATGAACGATTTTCATTCTGTAGCCGTTTACGGCGGTAGCAGTATCGAGAATCAGATTAAACAAATTAAAAGAGGCGCACAAATCGTTGTGGCCACTCCTGGTAGATTAATTGACTTAATCGACCGCAGAGCATTGCGTTTAGACGCCGTAACACATGTTGTGTTAGACGAGGCCGACGAAATGCTAAACATGGGCTTTAGAGAAGATATCGAAAATATCCTTTCTCACGCTACAGCCCGTCAAGCAGCCTGGTTATTCAGTGCTACTATGCCCAAAGAAGTAAGAAGAATTGCTGAGACCTTTATGTCGAACCCGGCAGAGGTAAAAGTAACTTCAGAATTAACTGCGAAAAACATTAAACACGTTTATTACCAGTGTCAATCAAGTCAGAAGTACGAAACTCTTAAACGTCTGATTGATTTTAACCCAGGCATGTATGGTATTGTTTTTACCCGTACAAAAGCTGAGGCGCAAGACATTACAGAAAAATTATTAAAAGAAGGTTACGAAATTGATGCCTTACACGGTGATTTAAGTCAGCAGCAACGCGACAAGGTAATGGGTCGTTTCCGTGAAAAAACATTGCAACTTTTAATTGCTACCGATGTGGCGGCTAGAGGTATTGATGTGGATTCAATTACGCACGTTATCAATTACGCTTTACCAGATGAGCCAGAAGTATACACCCACAGAAGTGGTAGAACAGGCAGAGCCGGTAAAACAGGTATTTGTATCAGTATTTTGCACAGCAGAGAAACTGGCAGATTGCGTGATATTGAGTATTTATTAAAAGCCAAATTCGAGAAACTGGAAATACCGAGTGGCAGAGAAGTTTGTGAAAAACAATTCTTTTCTTTCATCGAAAAATTAAAAGCAGCTGACATTAGCCATGGTGATTACGAAAACTATTTACCATACTTAAGTGAGCAATTTGCAGATATGAGCAAAGATGAAGTATTACAAAGAGTAGCTTCATTAGAGTTTAACAGATTCTTAAAATACTACGAAAAATCAGGTGATTTGAATGCTTCAGGTAGAGATAGCAGAGGCAGCAATGGCGAATTTACCCGTTTATTTATGAGCTTGGGTGAAAAAGATGGTTTTTATAAAGCAGCATTCCTAGAATTCTTATTAGATACCAGCGGCCATACCAAAGCGCAATTGGGTAAAATAGAATTAATGGATTCATATAGCTTTGTAGAGGTTGAAAATGCAATTGCAGATGAATTTATTAATGTATTTAACGGTAAAAAATTCAAAGGCAGACCTATCCGCATTGAGCGTTCTGGTGACAGAGGCGGCAGTGGTGGTGGTGGCGGTGGCAGAGAAAGAGGCTACAGAGGCGGCGGTGGCGGTGGCGACCGTAGAAGCAGTGGTGGCGGCGGTGGTGGATACCAAGGCGGCGGAAACAATCGCAGAAGCGGTGGCGGAGGCGGTGGTGGCGGATACCGCGGTGGAGATGGTGGCGGAAGCGGTGGCGGTGGATACCGTGGCGGACGCAACAGAAAACAAGATTAAAACAATTTTATAATATAAATAAGCCATACTTAAACAATATGGCTTATTTTTTTGCAAATAGAGTTGTGACTTATAAAAGAACAATTTTTATATCTATTTATCTTTACAAAAGCACTATTTTTAAGTGCAATTTCAAAATAGAACCTTTTAAAATATTTGAAAGAATTATTCTAAAATAAGAATATATCGCAGTGATTTTTATTTGAGCAAATACCTATTTTATCAGTCTTGCATAAATTCCTTTATTCGTTAGAATTATCAATTTATCAAAATATGTAAAACAAGGGAAATATCCAGGTTCAGGTATTCCATTGTAATTAACTAGTTGTTGTCCTTTACTTTTTATATTAATTAGATTGATTTGGTACGCAGAGCTTAAAACAAGTAGTGAATCATTGGTTGGATAATTTAATTTTCCCATATTCACAAATAAATCTGAATTTGCAATTACCATTTGATAATCTTTTCCATTTTCGGATGAAAGTAAATTTTCATGATTATCTAGCATTATCATTTTATTACCTGACTTGATAATCTGTTTCGGATTGAATGGAGGGTGTGAAATGAGATTATTTGTCAAATCTACTTGGATATAATCGTCTGAAAACTGACCATAAAGAATAAAATAGTTGTGGTTTACAAACAGGAAATTTTCGAGCGGTGGACCGGGAATAGCAAAAATTTTCGTCGAGGTAATGTTATGAGCATCCTTAAAGTGGGCATAGATATATATTGTATCCTTAGCATCTGTTTGAATACTGCTATATGACCAATGTATGTTATCAGCGCTAACCATGGAGTTGATTCTCAATATTCGCCTGTTTACACCATACAATTCTTTAGCCGACATACTGGTTCTTTCAGCAATTCTGTTATCCTCCATCAGGTAATAATTCAATGAAAAATTATTGTGATCATGTTCATAGACATTAAATGTAAAAAAACTAAAACCCTTTAAGAATTCATTATTTGATACTGTTGCAGTTCCAAAGTCTGTATACTTAAATAAGGTCTCAAAACTTTTATTAAGTTGTAAGTAATAATCCTTTGACAAAAGCAAAATAGTATTATCGTCTGCTATTTTAACATCATACAAACCATTCACTACTTCATCTGAAACTTTCGTCCACTTGATGGAATTAATTGTATTTAAATTCTCTGAAACTGAAGGGTCTCTCTTGCATGACATCAGTAAGAGACATCCAAAAATAAAAGTATGAATTGCTTTCATTGTTTAAAGATTAATTCTCAAAAATAAAGAAAAACTGACATTACTCTACTATTTACGGAGAAAATTAACCCAATCATTGGATTTCAATTTAATTTTCACTTTATAAAAAAAGGAGTTTGTTATTTTAAATGTTGCTTAACAATATTCCTTTTTTATTTGATTAATTTTTGTATTTTTGCAGTCCTTAAAAAAGGAACGTTCTTTAAAAACATGCGGATGTGGCGTAATTGGTAGCCGTGCCAGACTTAGGATCTGGTGCCGAAAGGCGTGGGGGTTCGAGTCCCTTCATCCGCACAAATTTGGCAATAGTTATTGTTATTCTATTCTAAATTAAGCTTTAGTATCATTCAAAGGATGCCGAAATAAATGCATAAAACAACATTTTTCAGCAAAACAATTAAAACACATATCCTCAATTAGCCTAGTTCGAAACACTTAGTATTCAATTATCAAATTACCAAATCAACAAATTATCAAATTAGATTTCCATGGAAGTAAAATTCAATAAAACAGATGACTTAAACGCAACGCTAACCGTTGCCCTTACCAAAGCTGATTATTCTGAAGCTGTAGAAAAAGAATTAAAAAAACACCAAAAAAATGTAGCCGTTAAAGGTTTTAGAACCGGTGCTGCGCCCATAGGCATGATAAAAAGCATGTATGGTAAAGGTATTTTGGCTGAAGAATTAAACAAATTATCTTCTCAAACTTTATACGACTATTTAAAAGATAATAACATTGATATCTTAGCTCAACCAGTTGAAAGTGATTCAATAAAATCGGAAGTTGATATTGAAAAAGGCGAAGATTTCTTATTTGCCTTTGATTTAGGTTTAGCACCTAAGTTTGAATTAAATATTAGTGAAAAAGATAAACTAGATAAATACATTATCGATGTTGAAGACAGCGAAGTAGATAAAGAAATTGAAACTTTACGCACCCGTCAAGGCAGCATGGAAAATGTTGAAATAGCTGAGGAAAAAGATTTAATCTATGGTACTTTAACCGAATTAAATGAAAATAACGAAGCTTTCGAAGGTGGTGTAACAGATAAAAAAACATCTTTCAGTGCCGAGTTAATAAAAGACGAAGCCTTAAAAAATAGTTTAATCGGTATTGCCAAAGGATCAACCATAACCGTAGATATTTCGGCCTTATTCAATGGCAATGAAACGGTTATCAGTTCTTCATTAGGCATTGCAAAAGAAGCGGTGAATGATTTAAATAAAAACTTTAAATTAACCGTCGATGAAATTAGCAGAAGAATTCCTGCAGAAATCAACGAAGAATTTTTTACTGCGGTGATGGGCGAAGGCACTGTTACTAATGAAGCAGAATTCAGAGCTAAAATCAAAGAAAACTTAGAGGTTTATTACAAAAACGAAAGTGAACATCAGATAGAGCACATGCTTACTCATTTGTTAAATGAAAAACATCAGATTGCTTTACCAGATGCTTTCTTAAAACGTTGGTTGTTGGTTAGCAAAGAGGACAATTATAACGAAGAAAATATAGATGAGCGCTATGCTTCAGAATCTAGTACTTTGAAAGAAGTATTGATTAGAGAGAAAGTAGCTGCGAAATACGAAATTCAGGTAACCAAAGAAGACATCGAAGACGCTTCATTGGGTTATACTTTATCATTGTTCAGAAATTACGGCATGCAAAATCCTGATTTTGAATTTGTAAAAAAATTCAGTGATGACAGCTTGAAAAAAGAAGCCCATGTTCAACAGATGAATGATATTGCGGTGCGCAGAAAAGTATACAACAAATTGAAAGAGATAATCTCTTACAATGAAAAACATACAAGCATCGAAGGTTTCTACAAGATGATTGAAGAACACAATCACCAGCACTAATTAAGACCCATAATATTTCAAAAAGGTTGATAGCATTCTATCAACCTTTTTTGTTTTTATTCATTTATAAATAATTATGTTTGCAAGCAATGAAGGAGATGAAGGTTAGCATTATTATTGCATTTTACAAAAATTTAGCGGCACTTGAATTAATCATCAAGGCTCTGACATTTCAGAGCTTCCGCAATTTTGAAGTCATCATTGCGGAGGATGACAATAGCACTGCTACCAAATTATTCATTGACAATCTAATCAAACAATCTGAAATCTCTATTCAGCATGTTTATCAAACGGAAGATGCTGGTTTCAGAAAAAATCAAATATTAAATAGGGCCATTCAAATTTCTAATGGCGAATTCATTATTTTTATTGATGGAGACTGCATTCCACATAAACACTTTATTAAAAGATATACCGAAGCAGCAGATTCAAAAACAGCCTTATTTGGAAGAAGAGTGATGCTTAGTGAAAAACTAACCACGCTACTTTACGAGACAAAAGATTTAAAACTACTTTCCTTATGGTATCTAATCACTAACAAAGCCAAAGGACTCAAATACGCGTTTGGCTTACCTGTTATGAAACAACCTCGAGAAATCGGTATCTACGGTTGCAATTGGGGCTTATATAAACAAGAATTACTAGCCATTAATGGTTATGATGAAGACTATACAACAGCTGGTGTTGGCGA
>JAQSCZ010000011.1:16745-55079 GCA_029945665.1 bacterium
CGAAGATGCTGATATTGAATGGCGCTTAAAGAAAAACGGGGTAAAATTGGTATCTATTCGTTTTTCTGCCACTGAATACCATTTGCACCATCCTTTGAATTATTCGGATGTAGACGTCAATATTGGACTGAAACAAATGGAATCAAAGAAAATGCAAGGTGCAATTTATTGCAAAAACGGCATACAAAAACAAAGTTAGAATTTGATTTCCTATGTTAAATTATAAAAGCCTAAAAGAAATTTTTTCGGTCAAATTTCCGCCAATACCATACCAATAAGAATCCAAATATAGCACCACCGATGTGAGCAAAGTGAGCCACTGTATCGTCCTTTGAATTGGTAATACCCATCACAATATCTACCACTAAAAATCCAGGTATTAAATATTTTGCCTTTATAGGATAGGGAATAAACATGATCATTAAGGTCCTATTCGGAAAAAGAAAAGCATAAGCCACTACCACACCATATAAGGCACCACTTGCTCCTTCGACTGAGCTTGCAATAATACTGCCAGCATTTTGTAATTCCTCTTGTGATTTAATGATACTGCCATTCGAATAAATCGTAGAACCATCGATTGTTAATCCCAAATCAGCAGGACTAGGCAACCACAGTCCAAAATCATAATGTAACTTAATAATCTGAACCAGTATGTGAACTGCCAATGCTCCTAAGCCCGAGAAGAAATATAACTGCACAAATTTCTTTGTACCCATAAAATCTTCGAGTATAACACCAATAGAAACTAAACCAAACATGTTAAAGATTAAATGGCCAATATTGTTAGAATCATGCATAAACATATGCGTTATGATTTGCCAAGGCTTAAAAAAACCAGAATTGGGATAATGAGCCGCTAGCATAAACTCTAAATCAGCAAGACCCTTAGCCTTAAATAAAAAAGTGCCGATGTAAAGTACAATACATGCTATTAAAATTTGCTTGACCGCTGGGGTTAAATTGATACGCATAGTTTATTGAAATAAATCTGTAATTTTTTGATTGGTAAACTCAACAAAAACTGGTTTACCGTTTGGACGTGTAGCTGGTGTTTCGCATTTAAACAATTGATTAATTAATTCAATTTGTTCTTCCTTTTCTAAATGTCTCGTGCGCAATATCGCTTCATTTTGAGCTAATGAGAGGGCCAAAGCTTTGCGTTTATCACCAGCAAAACTGGCAGAATTGTGCTTATAATTTTCGAGTAAACTTTCAAGTAATTCTTTTTCACTCCCTTTAATTGTTTCTGCGGGAACGCCGTTGATGATAAGACAATTGGTGCCAAAATCGGCTACATCGAAACCTAAATCTTTGATATCATCTAACAAATCATGCGCTAGAATATAATCAGTTTTTGATAATTCTATCGTTCTAGGAAATAACAGTTGTTGAACTGTAGCCGAGCGGTAAACAATATTTTGACTATATTTTTCAAAAAGTATGCGTTCGTGCGCAGCCCTCTGATCGATGATATAAAAATGCCCATTTCTATTGGTTGCCAAACAACCGTTACTCACCTGCATCACCTCGAATTCAATGATTTCAAGTGGCAAACCTAAGCCATTGGGTTCTATTGAGGCCTGCGATACAAAGGTATGTGCGCTTTCTTTTTGGTCTATATTGGTATCAAATAACTTATGCCATTGACTTGTTTGAACATTTTTCCATTGTTGTTCGGCTGCAAATGGATTGTAACTTTTGTTAGTTTTTACATCGGGAGATTGGGTATGAACGACCTCCTTATTTAAAAAGGCGACTGGATTAAATACGTTTTTATCAGCAAATTCAAGTTCTGGCATATTATTATACTGCCCAAGTGCCTTTCTTATAGCTGATTTAACAAGCGCGTAAATGGACCTTTCATCATCAAACTTGATTTCAGTTTTTGTTGGATGTATATTCACATCTATGCGAGCAGGATCGATGGTGAGGAAGAGTGCATACATAGGAAACTGATCTTTGGCAATTAATTGGTCATAGGCAGAAGAGATGGCATGATTGAGATAAGCATCTTTAATGAAACGGTTATTTACAAATAAGAATTGCTCTCCACGGGTGCGTTTGGCCACTTCGGGTTTACCTACAAAACCATTGACAATTACCAAATCGTGATTTTCAGAAACACTTAAAAAATCAGCGGTATTTTTCTTACACATCAATTCGGCAATTCGATTCGCGCGCGTGGTTGGTTTCAAATCAAATACATCCTTGTCGTTGTGATAAAGACTCATCGCTATTGTGTGATGTGCCATAGCCACTCGGGTAAATTCATCGATAATGTGTCGCATTTCTACAGGCACACTTTTAAGAAAATTTCTACGCGCTGGAACATTGTAAAACAAATTTCGAATAGAAAATATCGTACCATTGGGAGTAGCTATTTGACTTTGTTCGTTAACCTTACTACCCTCAATTTTAATTAAAGTTCCTATTTCATCTTCGGGTCTTTTTGTTTTCATTTCGACATGTGCAATTGCCGCTATTGAAGCGAGTGCTTCCCCTCTGAAACCAAAACTTTTTAATTTAAATAAATCATCGGCATTGCTAATTTTCGAGGTAGCATGCCGCTCCCAACACATTCTAGCATCTGTAACACTCATACCAGATCCATTATCAATTATCTGAACGAGCAGAATACCACCTTCTTTGGTAATTAATTTTATCGCAGTGGCGCCAGCATCAATCGCATTTTCAAGCAATTCTTTGACGATAGAAGCGGGGCGTTGCACAACCTCTCCTGCTGCTATTTGATTGGCAATGTTATCGGGAAGCAGCTTAATATGATCCATTGGAGTGACTTGGCATGTTTAGAATTAGATGAAAATAAAATACATTTTTTACAAGCATTATTTTCAAATATTAAGTTACAAATTTAATAAATAGTACGGCTTATTCGTCTACAATTTCGATAAGAAAATGTACCAATTGTCAACAAAAAACATGGAATCAAATATTTTCATTTGTCCGAAATATTTTTTAAACTTGCATAAACTAAAAATGAACGAAGACTTATTGCAATACATTTGGCAAGTTGGTTTATTTAATTCTGAAGATTTAAAAACCACGGATGGACAGCCAATTTTAATTTTAAAACGCGGTCGACTTAACCGCGATTCAGGGCCCGACTTTAGCGAAGCCCGCATTCGCATTGGCGAAGCGGATTGGGTTGGCAATGTGGAAATTCACATTAATTCCAATGATTGGTATTTGCACAAACACCATTTAGACGCGGCATACAACAATACTGTTTTGCATGTCGTTTTCAATGATCAAAAAACTGCCCAAAGATTGGATGGCAGTTTTGTTCCAACGTTTATATTAAATGAGCGTATTTTCCCTGAGGTTATTAATCATTTCGCCTTGTTAAAAAAATCAACGCAATGGATTCCTTGTGCAAGTTTAATTTCCAAAATCGATGATTTCACCAAATCCCAGGCCATCGACCGAAGTTTAGTTAACCGGTTGGAACGCAAAAGCGATCAAATTCAACATTGGTTAGATGCCTGTAATAACGATTGGCATTCGGTCTTTTATTATGCCATCGCGAGAAGTTTTGGCTTTGGAACCAATGCACAACCTTTTGAAGAATTGGCGCTAAGATTACCAATTCATATTTTAGGAAAACATAAAAATGACGCCCACCAAATTGAGGCTTTAATAATGGGTACGGCTGGCTTTTTAAATGAGGTATTGATCGACGATTATCATAGCAATTTGAGAAAAGAGTGGCTATTTTTAAAAAAGAAATACAATCTAAATTCTAACGAACCCAGTAGTTTTAAGTTGATGCGCATGCGACCAGGGAATTTTCCAACCATTCGTCTTGCTCAATTATCTTCTCTCATATTCAAAAGCCATCACTTGTTCGCTTTAATCAATGAGTTAAATGAGGTGAAGGATATTATCAAATTATTTGATGTTGAAGCCTCTAACTATTGGCAAACCCACTATGTATTTGGTAAGGAATCTAAGAAGCACAGCGCTGAACTTTCGCAAGCCGCAAGGGAATTGTTACTTATTAATGCTGTGGTGCCAGTACTCTTCGTGTATGGCAAGAACATAGGTAACGAAAATATTTGCAACAAGGCGATATCTATACTTCAATATTTATCACCAGAAAACAATGCCATCATTAGCCATTGGAAAGAATTAGGCCTATCGGCCAAATCCGCATTTGATTCCCAAGCCTTACTTGAACAAAAGACCCAATATTGTGATAAAAAACAGTGCTTAAGCTGTAAGATTGGCCATAAGATTTTGCAAGCAAAAACCGTTTAAAACTAAATGATATTTACCTTTTGGTAACGATAATTAAATTACAAACTCAATGTTTTGCCATACCTAGGAGCCAAATTCACCAACATATCTTTGGTCATAGTATCCAAATCGTAAGCTGGCTGCCAACCCCAATCTTTCTTAGCTTCAGAATCATCAATGCTGTTAGGCCAGCTATCTGCAATGGCTTGTCTTTTATCAGGATTATACTCCGTTGTAAATCCAGGAATAAATTTTTGAATGGCAGCGGTAATTTCTGCAGGAGAAAAACTCATACCCGCCAAATTATAACTGCTGCGAATTTTAACATTTTCGGCAGGTGCGTGCATAATATCTAAAGTGGCTTTTAACGCATCGGGCATGTAGAGCATTGGCAATTCGGTATTGTCCTTTAAAAAACAATTGTGATGCCCACTTGTCAGTGCATCGTGATAAATACTCACTGCGTAATCTGTCGTGCCACCACCCGGATCACTTTTATGACCAATTAAACCAGGGTAACGCAAACTTCTTACATCTACTCCTCTCTTTTGAAAATAGTATTCGCAATATCTTTCCCCAGCCAATTTGGTAATTCCATAAATCGTATTTGGATCCATTACGCAATTTTGTGGCGTATGATTAACCGGAGTACTCGGACCAAAAACTGCGATGGAACTTGGCCAATATACTTTGCCTATTTTAAAATCAACTGCTGCATCTAAAACATTAAACAAACCATCCATATTGAGGGTCCATCCTAATTTTGGTTTTGCTTCGGCCGTGGCACTTAACAAAGCAGCTAAATGATAAACTTGGGAAGGTTGGTATTTAGTTAAAATCTCACTTAATCTGTTTTTATCTAAAATATCTAGATTTTCGAAAGGACCTTGCTTAAAAACAGCATGTTCACTTTGGCGAATATCCGAGGCAATAACATGGCTATCTCCATAAATTGTTCTTAAAGATTCAACAAGCTCAGTACCCAATTGACCGCAAGCTCCGATTACTAAAATATTTTCAGACATAATTATTTTTCTACTGCAAACGTAAAATTAAAAACTGAGATTTTCATTGGAATATTTCTTTAGTTTTGTATCATGCGGATGTTAAAATTGCTTACACTACTTATTATAATTGGCAATTGCTTTTGCAATCCACTTTTAGCAAGACAAGACAGCACAAAATCTATTCAATTGATAATTGCTACTTACAATTTCGGGTTTAATAAAGTTGTGAGTTCTACCATTGCAAAAACTAATTTCTTTTACAATGAAGTGGCACCTTTGAAGAGCCCAGCAATAGGTGCGAATTTTCATTTGCAAATCACTTATAAAAAAAATATGTCAATTGAACTTTTATATTCTCACGCCTCCATAGGATATCACTATACCGCACCAAATGCAAATACTAACAATTTCAGTACTACTGGGCATATTAAAATGAACGGATGGATTATGAATACACAAATGCAATACAAGGTATTTGATTGGATGAAAATTAACTACGGTCTTGGGCATTATTTTAATTCTACCAATACATTCGATAGTCTTGATATAGCTGAAGCGATTAGTTGGAACACCAATGGAATAAGCAATATGAAAACCTATACTTTAGCCTTGGCCGTTGGCGCTGAGTTTAAATTATATAAGCGTTTATCCTTGGAAATTAACACCAATCGCGGCCTTACTAACTTTGTAATTCTCAATTTAAAAGCAGACCCCACTGTTGATTTTCCAATGAAAATGGGCTTTACAGGCCTCTCTTTAAATTATAGAATATGGTAAGAACAGATAAATTGGGTTTAACTCCTGCTCCCAATAACTAATTAATCAATAACAATTAACAAAGCTAGTACCAAACCTTTTTGGCGTGTGACTGAGCAAACCAATATGGTATTTCATTAATCGATTCGAAGGATCGGGTTTGAATGAAGCAAGCCTTTTTGCCAATGGCAATGCTACCGTGCGATTCACTTAAACCTAAAGCATAGGCACCATTTATTGTTAGTGCATTAAAGGCCTCGGCTGGCATTAATCCGTTGTATAAACAAGCCAAGCTCCATGTAAACCACAAGTTATGATGGGGACTGCTGCCTGGATTAAAATCGCTGGCTACACAAACAGGCAAACCAGCATCAATCATTTTTCGCCCGGGAGCGTATGGAATTTTCAAAAAGAAAGAACTACCCGGTAAAATAACTGGCATGGTTTCACTGTTTAACAAATAGTTAATTTCTACATCACTTAAATGTTCCAAATGATCGACAGAAAGCGCATTATTGTCAACTGCTGTTTGCACACCGCCTGTTAAACCAAGCTCATTGCCATGAATTTTCGCTCTTAATCCTATAGCTGCTGCTGCCACTAATACTTGATTGGTTTCTTCGACATTAAAAAAGCCCTTATCGCAAAAAACATCAATGTAATCCGCGAGTTCTTCTTTAGCAATTACTGGTAACATTTCATTGATAATTAAATCGATATACCCTTGGTGATTGGCCTTATATTCGGCAGGAAAAGCATGGGCTCCTAAAAAGGTTGATTTTATAACTATGGGTAAATTATTTTTTAAGCGCTTAATAACGCGCAACATTTTCAATTCCGCATCGACAGTTAAACCGTATCCACTTTTAATTTCAAGTGCTAAGGTGCCTTCTGACATTGCTTCTTCGGCATGTTTCAATGCGTTTTTATACAATACATCTTCATCCAAATCTTGTAATTTTTTAGCAGAATTTAAAATACCACCACCTTCGTCGGCAATATCTTCGTATGTTTTCCCTTGAAGCCGCATCACATACTCATTGTGCCTGCTACTTGCAAAAACCATGTGGGTATGAGAATCTACAAATCCTGGCATCAACCAGTCGCCATGGATATTTATAATTTGAGCATCTGTTTCAGGGCATACTTCCATTAATCCAAAAGATTTGATTTGCCCATCCTCTACTTCCATAAAGGCATTGTGCAAGGCATTGATATGGCCCATTTCTTCGCCTTTAAGTAAAAGGGTTTCCTTTGGTAAAATCCCCATTAATTGACCTATGTTTGTAATGATATAATTTTTAAGCATAATGAATATTCAGACTATAAAACAAATAGATTGCAAAGGTAAAGCAATTTTTATTGCGGATTCGGCAAGCGTGATAGGCAATGTTTCTATTGGAGATGAAGTGAGTATCTGGTTTGGTGCTGTGTTGCGAGGAGATGCCGATCATATTACAATTGGCAAGCAGAGTAACATTCAAGACAACGCGGTTGTGCATGTAGATCCAGGTTTTCCAACAACAATTGGAGAAGCATGCATAGTTGGCCATGGAGCCATTGTACATGGAGCTACACTTGCCAATAATGTATTAGTTGGCATGCGCGCTACGATAATGAATGGCGTTAATATTGGTGAATTTAGTATTATTGGTGCAGGGGCTTTAGTGCCTGAAGGCATGCAAATTCCTGCCTTTAGTTTGGTATTAGGTATTCCTGCTAAAATTGTAAAGACCATTGGGGAAGACCAAAAATTAAAAATTATTAAAAATGCAGAGAGCTATGTTAAATTGAGTAAGTTTTATTTGTCAGAATAGCACCACATAATAGGAAAAACACCTTATCAAAATAATATTTGATTCGGTAGCTTTTAGTTATTAAATGAATAAATAGCAACTAAATCTTAATCATTTAATCATAACTGACATTTGTCATTTATTTAATTATTTTTTATTTAGATATTGCGCACACTTACTGTTGTATGAAGAAAGAAGAATTTCTTAAAGAAATCGGTTCGAAAATTAAAAATTTAAGGGCCGAAAAAAAAATGAGTCAAATTCAATTGGCTAGCCTATGCCAATTCGACAAGGCAAGTATGTCGCGCATTGAATCGGGACAAGCCAACCCAACCATACAAACACTCTATAAAATAAGCGAGGCATTGGAAATTCCAATACCCCATCTATTTAAAACCGATAAATAAAATACTTAAGCAGCTAGCAATTGGCCGGCTTGTTTCATTTCATTAAGGACGTCCTCTAAATACCGCTCCATCAATTTATAAAATGAAGGTTTAGAAATACTCTCATCAAGATTTTCATTGCGTATTTTACATTGTTTACTATACACAAACGTTAATTCACCATCTTTATATAAATGCCCTGAAATATTAATTTCTCTGTATCCAGAAATAGAAATGAAGAAACAATTTTTATTTAAATTTTTGATTGTTTCTGTGGTTTTGCTAACATCATAATCATTTCTTTGATGGACATTGCTAAAATGATTATCAAAAACGATTACTTGATAATTTAATTTAGAGTTTCCAATCAAAGATTCAACCGCAGTTAGTGAATCAATTTCAAATTTTAAATTATCGATAGATTTTTTGTTACTCAGTTCATTAATTTCTTCGTTAATTAAATGACTGTAATAAGCTGCTGTTCAATAACAGCAATTTTAATTTTTTTAAGTTTCATAGTTTCAAGTGTAGTTTCAACAAAGCTACCATAAATAGTTTAATTACCAAACTGATAGGTGTCATGTTATCACTTATAGGAAGCAGAATTATTGCAACATAAAAACATGTTTTTTAGTGCGTTACAAATTCAGGCTTTGCACTACAATTTTTCACAAAAAACTAGAGCAAATTAAAGACTAAAAAACGGCCAATTGTTATATTAAATTTTTAAATATTTTATATTAAAAATATGAATCACAGTAATTTATAAAAAATAAAAAAATAAACTATTTATTCGAAGTAAAAAATAGCCAGAAAAAATATTACGCTGATATTGATATTCTTAGTTATTTTCATAATATTTTAACTTTTTTACAACCTAAATAACACGACAAATTATCTGAATACAAAAGACTTACTTAAGAAATAATTCTTAATATCTTATCTAATTTTTGCTTTGTTAAAGGCTTTTGAATAAATCCTTTTATAGCATGATAAGAAAAAGATTTCTCCTTATCAGCAGGATTAATTGAAGATGTAAAAACAAACAATGGAATTTCAATTGGAATTGATAACTTAAGAAATTCATCCACAAACTCCCATCCATCCATAATTGGCATATTCAAATCAAATAAAATTACTTGTGGAAGTTGTTCATTATTTACAATGGCTAGTTTCAATCTTTCAATTGCTTGCAAACCATCGGTAAAAGTTAGTGTTCTGCTACAAAATTCCTCCTTTTTCAATAAGGCTCCCGTCAGATAAATAATAATTTCATCATCATCTATTATGTATGCCAAGTTAATTTTCTTCATATAGTTTTAATTCAAAATATCAATTACAGACTGCTAAATTAGCAAATAATGCACTTTAAAAACAAAAACTATAAGTCAAATTAGTTGTCATTAAGTAAAAAGATTTTCATACAAAAGTAATTAAATTGTTGTTAAAAAAAACAAAATATTATAAAAATTACCATTTATTGTGTAATCAAAAAGGCTACCTAAATCTTAATCTTTGTACAGAAAAGTATTTGCACAAACATTTATAAATTCAGTTTTATTTAAATTGTAATTATTCATACCCATTTGCTTCCTCTTTTAAATATTGATGAAAAATAAAATATTCACAGAACAATCTCTACTGAATACATTGCTTGACAACCTCCAAGAAGGCGTGCAAGTAATAGATCGAGATTGGCATTATAAATACTTAAATAATTCTTTAGAAAAAAGAAATAAGTTTAAAGATGGAGAACTAATTGGCAAATCAATGTTGGACATATATCCGGGAATACAGGATAGTAAATTGTTTAAAATTCTTGCAAGATGTATGACAAAAAGAACTTCTTTCAAAATGGAAACAGCATTTGTTATGCCTGACAATTCAACAGGTTGGTTTGAACTAAACATACAACCTGTGCCTGAAGGCCTTCTTATATTATCTAATGATATAACAAAACACCATAAATCGACTCGAAAGTTGAAGAAAATCGATTTTTTTAACACCAATGTACTTTCTTCCTTAAATTTCCAAATAGCTGTAATTAATAATAAAGGAACACTCATCTCCGTAAATAAAGCATGGAATGATTTTGGAAAGGAAAATGGCTCAACTTCCTTAAAGCGAAGCGCCGTAGGCAGTAATTATTTTAAAGTTTGTAAATTGGCTATATTGTCAGGTGATACGCTTGCTAAAAAAGCGATAGATGGTATTCTTTCTGTTTTTAACAAAGAAACACCGTCATTTGAAATGGAGTACCCTTGTCACTCGCCTCAAAAACAACGGTGGTTTATACTCAACGCAAAACGCTTTGAATCTGATGATAATTACTTGGTGATTTCGCATCAAGATATTTCGGCTCTTAAAAGTGCACAATTAAAAGTGCATTCTTCCGAAATAAAATATAAACGTCTATTTGAAACGACCAAGGAGGGGATATTAATCATAGATGCCACAAACGGTAAAATACTAGACGCTAATCCATTCATCAGCTCGCTTTTAGAATACCCATATTCTGAACTTTTAGGTAAAGAATTCTGGGCGATTGGATTGAATAAAGACATCAAAGCTTCAAAAAACACGTTCAAAAAATTGAAGTTTAAAAAATATCTTCGTTATGACGATTTACCGTTGAAAAGCAAAAAAGGAAAGGTTATATACGTTGAATTTATTTGTAATGTTTTCGTGATTGACAATACCAAAGTTATACAATGTAATATTCGTGATATTTCTGAAAGAAAAATAAACGAAGAATTGCTGCAAAAATTGCAAATTAACATGCGAGCTGTTTTAAATAACACAGATGCAAATATTTATTCTTTAGATAAAGATTTTAGATATACATCCTTCAATTTGCAACTTTATACTCAATTAAAAAATTTATATGGAATCACTATTAAAATTGGGGACAGTGTTTTTAATTTTCATGAAAGTATACACTCTGATGAGGCCATTAAATGGAGATTAATTTATGAAAAGGCACTAACAGGTGAAATTGTGAAATTTGAAAAAGAATTTAAAACTGATGCATTTTATAATTGTTCGGCATTTTCTATTTATCCGATTTGGGAAAGCACCGCCGTGGTGGGTCTATCGTGCTTTGTTATAGACATTACAAAACAGAAATTGGAAAGTATTCAAAAAGAAAAAATGATTGTAGATATAATTCAGCGCAATGATGCGCTAGAGCAATTCACATACATTATTTCTCATAATCTAAATGGGCCTTTTGCAAATATCGTTGGGTTAATTGACCTTGTAAAAGAGCAGATGAAAAAATCAGAAGAAAATACGATAATTAAAAAAGGCTTAACCTCTTCCATAGGAAAACTCAATGAAGTTATAAGCGACCTCAATAACATTTTACAAATAAAAAAGTTGGATGAACAAAATACAAGGGTCCAATTTTCAGTAGTTATCAAAGATATACTTTCAAATTTTGAAACAATAATAACAAATATTCATGCTCAAATTAATGAAAATTTTTCTTTAGTTGATGAAGTAATTACGATTAAAAGTTATCTGCACAGTATACTTTTTAACCTGATTTCAAACAGTATAAAATACAGAAGACAAGATGTTAAACTAATTATTGAAATTGATACATACCAAGAAGCAAGTAATATAATCTTAAATTACACAGATAATGGAATGGGTATTGACTTAGATAAAAAAGGAAGCCAAGTATTCGGTTTATACAAACGTTTTCATACTGATAAGGCAGACGGTAAAGGCATAGGATTATTCATGGTAAAAGCGCAGGTAGAGGCGCTAGGCGGGTCAATTAGCATAAAAAGTGTGGTCGATATTGGAACTTCCTTTAAAATAACATTTAATCAATAAATTGCTGAGGTATGTATCTAATTTTGCTAATAAAAGGCTCGCATCTTTAACTTGCATTCAGACTCAGAAAATTTATAAATATTTCGAAATCACTTCACCAATGAATGAAAACTAATAACGCTTATTGCGCCAATTTAATCACACCTAATTCAAGACCCACTTTGGTGAATGCTGCAATGGCTTTATCTAAATGATGCTGCTCATGTGCTGCAGAAAGTTGTACTCTAATTCTGGCCTGATCTTTTGGAACAACTGGATAGAAAAATCCGATGACATAGATGCCTTCTTCCAATAATTTTTCTGCCATCGTCTGACTTAATTTAGCATCGTATAACATGATTGGAACGATTGCACTGTCTCCATTTTTAAAATCAAAGCCCGCTTTTTTAATCCCAGCTTTAAAATAAGTGACATTCCGCTCAAGTTTATCGCGTAATTCAGTCGATTCACCTAAAATCTTGAAAACCTCTATGCTAGCAGACACAATGGCGGGCGCTAATGAATTCGAGAATAAATAAGGGCGAGAACGTTGGCGCAATAATTCGATAATTTCTTTTTTACCTGTGGTATATCCTCCCATCGCTCCACCTAATGCTTTACCAAGTGTGCCTGTAACAATATCAATTTGACCGTGTACGCCACACAATTCTGGAGTACCTTTTCCTGTTTTACCAATGAAACCAGCCGCATGACACTCATCTACCATCACCAATGCATCATATTGATTAGCCAAGGCATTTATTTTGTCCAGTTGCGCAACGTAACCATCCATACTGAATACGCCATCGGTTACAATAATTTTATGTCTATGTCCTGCTTTATTAGCAGCAATCAATTGTTGCTCCAAATCTCCCATATCGTTATTGTTATAACGATACCGAGCAGCCTTACACAGACGCACACCATCAATGATAGAAGCGTGGTTGAGTGAATCAGAAATAATAGCATCTTGTTCGCCAAATAAAGGCTCGAATACGCCTCCATTTGCATCGAATGCTGCTGCATATAAAATGGTATCTTCTGTACCATAAAATTCAGCAATTTTTGCCTCCAATTCCTTATGAATGTCTTGCGTTCCACATATAAAACGCACACTGCTCATGCCGAAACCATGGGTATCTAATGACTTTTTGGCAGATTCAATTACACGTGGATGACTAGATAAGCCGAGGTAGTTATTAGAGCAAAAATTTACAACCTCTTGGCCACTGCTTAATCTAATGTCTGCGCCTTGCGGAGATACTATGATTCGCTCTTTTTTATACAAACCTGCTTGCTCAATTTGTTCTAATTCTTGTTTTAAATGTTGTTGAAGTTTACCGTACATATTAATGGAATGTTTTTTGCAAAAATAAGTGAGTCAACTCATATTTTTCAGTCTATCTCAACAATATCTCTGAACAAATAATTAGATTTGCTGTTAGTACACAAAAAAGATTTCAATCACAAGTACCTTATAAATATCCAAAATGGACGAACAAGAAAAAAAGAAAAAAGAAGAGAACCCTTTCGGTGAGCGCAAGAATAACGCACCAAAATTCAATATGTATTGGATTTGGGGCATATTACTACTGGGGTTTATTATCATAAGTTTTTATCCGAACAACCCTGGTAAACGCAGCAACTGGAATGCCGTGAGCGAAATGATTATAAGCAACGATGTTGAAAAAATGGAAGTTGTTAATAATCGTGTGGTGAAAGTATACATTAAAAAAGAGATGCTTTCTAACGATAAATACAAAGATCTGAACAAGCAAGCACCAAACATGTTCGGTCAAGTTTCACCTCAATATTATTTCGAAATAGACAAAGATGCTTTTAATAAAAATTTAGAAACATTAAAAGTGGAACACAAAGAAGCTAAAGCTGTAATAATTGATTATCAATATGAAAATGACAGTACATGGCAAATTTTAAACTGGATTATTATGATCGGTTTATTAATTGCTTTTTGGAGTTTCATGATGCGCAGAATGGGCGGTGGATCAGGCGGTGCTGGTGGTGGTCCAGGTCAGTTGTTTAACATTGGAAGAAGCAAAGCCACACTGTTTGATAAAAATACCAAGGTGAATGTAACTTTCAAAGATGTTGCAGGATTAGATGAAGCCAAAGTAGAGGTAATGGAAATTGTAGATTTCTTAAAAAACCCTAAAAAATATACCCGCTTAGGTGGTAAAATTCCAAAAGGAGCTTTGTTAATTGGTTCACCAGGAACGGGTAAAACCTTATTAGCAAAAGCAGTTGCTGGTGAAGCCAATGTACCATTCTTCTCATTATCAGGTTCTGATTTTGTAGAGATGTTTGTTGGTGTTGGAGCATCAAGGGTAAGAGATTTATTCCGTCAAGCCAAAGAAAAAGCACCATGTATCATTTTTATTGATGAGATTGATGCAATTGGGAGAGCACGTGGTAAAAATTTAATGAGCGGTTCGAATGATGAAAGGGAAAATACCTTGAATCAATTGTTAACTGAAATGGATGGATTTGGAACGGATAGTGGTGTAATTATTTTAGCAGCTACTAACCGTCCTGACATTTTAGATTCAGCTTTGTTGAGACCGGGAAGGTTCGATAGACAAATTTCTATTGATAAACCTGATTTAGTTGGCAGAGAGCAAATATTTAAAGTGCATTTACAAGGCAAAGAATTATCGCCCGAGGTAGATGCTAAAAAACTATCTGCACAAACCCCTGGTTTTGCTGGTGCCGAAATCGCAAACGTATGTAACGAGGCGGCCTTAATAGCAGCGCGTAATGATAAAGATAAAATAGATATGCATGATTTTCAGGATGCCATTGATAGAGTGATTGGCGGACTTGAAAAGAAAAATAAATTGATTTCTCCGGAAGAAAAAAATATTGTTGCATACCACGAAGCTGGTCATGCTGTTGCAGGTTGGTTCTTAGAATTTGCCGACCCTTTGGTTAAAGTATCAATTGTACCGCGTGGTGTTGCGGCCTTAGGTTATGCGCAATATTTACCAAAAGAACAATACATTTACAGAAGTGAACAATTGCTTGATGAGATGTGTATGACACTTGGCGGCAGAGCAGCAGAAGATATTATTTTTGGCAAAGTAAGTACAGGTGCACAAAACGACTTGGAAAGAATTACGAAGATGGCTTATTCAATGGTGACCATTTATGGTATGAATGAGCGCATTGGCCACGTCAGCTTTAATGATTCAACTGGTGAATACACGTATAGTAAACCTTACAGCGAAAAGACTGCTGAGATGATCGATGAAGAAGTGCGTAAAATTATTGATGTGGCTTATTTGCGAACCAAAAGTTTATTGAACAGTAAAAAAGCTGAATTAATCAATCTTGCACAGGAATTATTGAAAAAAGAAATTCTGTTCCAATACGATTTAGAAGCTTTGATTGGCAAACGTCCATTTGATCATAAAACCAATTATGAAAACTATATGGACAGTGATTCATTGCCAAAATCTGAGCCTGTAATAACCATCCCGCAGGAGCCAGTTACGATGGTCATTGATCCAAATAATCCGATTGCAGAAACACCAGCTACTGCCGACGATCAGAACGTATAAAACATTTTTATAATGATGTCCCAATCATTGTTATGAAGTCATTACTGTTTTTATTAACCTTATTAATCACCCAAACAGCCAAGGGTAGTGATACACTTAGCTGTTCTGGGAAAACAGACAAGCAAGGCAAAAAACACGGTATATGGCTTTGCAAATCCAACACTGGACAACTCATAAAGAAAGAACATTACAAGCATGGTGAATTAAGTACTTGGATGTTGTTTAACCACAAAGGTCAACTGGTGCAATCTCGCAATCGCAAAGGTAAAATTAGAAAGTACAATCCTTGTGGCTGTTAATAAGGATTCAAAAAAACGGAGTTTTTTTGAGTGTTTAGCCTGCGCATAGCATCCTTATTAATCCCGCACGGTTCACCCTATGCGGGATAGACACAAGACAAAGTATTAACATCTATTATTATTTTTGAGTGTCTAGCCTGCGCATAGCATCCTTATTAGTATCGCACGATTACCCTATTTTTGGCAGACACAATACAACTATTTTTTTTAAATTTTAATATTTTTATTGATTTAAAAGCATAAAGTTATATACCTACATATCTCTATTAATAGGCGGACAAACCAATTAGTTTTTTACCTAAAATAATGATAGGGTAGCTATAACCACCCCAAACCCCAACAAGTACCCCCAATAGATTTGCTTAGTTGTATGCGCATTTAAATACAAACGGCTACTGCCAGTTATGCCTGCAATAAGAATTGAAATAACAAGATAGTATTCCATTTGGGCAATGTGTTGAATGGCGGTAACATAAAACATAAGTGCTACCAAGCCACCTGCTGCTATGGTATGACTGCTGATACCAAATTTGAGGGTGATAATAGCATTTAAAAACAAGCATATTGTTGAACCTATGAGAAAATACATAGGCAGACCACCCATTTCATTGTTATATAACTGATAGGCTGTTACTGCCATTAAAACAGCGATAATAATGTAAGGAAAAGTGCGTTGTTTGTGGGTAGCAATTGTATAACTATCTAAATATTTAAAACGTTTGAGCAAAACAATTACCAACAACGGCATGACTAAAGTATTAACAGCCATATAAATAACTAAAGTTACAAGTTGTTCGTCGTAATATTTACTATTATAATAAGGGTGGAACAACAAAAGTACTGATATCCCCAAATTGAGGAGAATTAATGGATGAAATAAGACTGAAAAAAACCAAGCAAGGTATTTCATCAATTCATATTATGCTAAAACAGGTACTTCTCGAGGTGCGTAATTTTTTGCCTTTTCGGCAATTGCCTTAATATGCGCTGGTGTTGTTCCGCAGCAACCGCCAATCATATTCACCCAACCTTCGGCCATAAATTTTTCGACGACATTCGCCATGGCTTCTGGCGATTCATCGTATTGTCCAAATTCATTCGGCAAACCTGCATTGGGATAGGCCGTAGTATAAACCCAAGCCACACGGCTAATTTCACTTATATGTGGAATCATGTCTTTAGCACCTAAGGCACAATTAAGGCCGATGCTAATAATATTGGCATGCGATAGGGAGTTCCAAAATGCTTCTGGGGTCTGTCCACTTAAAGTTCTACCACTGGCATCGGTTATAGTGCCAGATACCATCACTGGGATATCAATTTGTCTTTTGTCTTTAATTGTATTTACAGCAAATAAAGCTGCTTTTGCATTTAAGGTATCAAAGATGGTTTCTACCAATAGCAAATCAACGCCACCATCGAGCAGTGCATTAATTTGAGCAGAGTAGGCTTGCACCAAATCATTAAAGGTAACGGCTCTGTAACCAGGATTATTGACATCCGGACTTAAAGACGCAGTTTTCGTCGTTGGACCAATGGCACCGGCTACAAAACGGGGCTTGTCCGGATTGGCAGATGTTGCCTCTGCTGCTACTTTTTTAGCAATTTTAGCCGCTTCGAAATTAATTTCATAAACCAAGTCTTCCATGTGATAGTCTGCCATTGAAATGGCTTGGGCATTGAAAGTATTGGTTTCGATAATATCGGCACCAGCCTCCAAAAATTCCTTATGTATGGCTGCAACTATATCTGGGCGGGTTAGTACCAATAAATCGTTATTGCCTTTTACAGAATGCGGAAAATCTTTGAATCTTTCGCCTCGGTAATCTTCTTCAGTTAATTGATAGGTTTGTATCATGGTGCCCATTGCGCCATCTATCACCATTATTCTTTCAGAAAGAATTTTTTCGATTGTTGATTTAGTACTCATATTTATTCAACTGTAATTAAACAGTAATCTTTTTTACCTTTTTGTGCCAAAATATATTTTCCATTAATTAAAAACTCAGCGTTAATTGTGGCATTTAAATCGCTAACTTTTGCTTTGTTTATACTAATTCCATTGCCTTGTAGCATTTCTTTTGCTTTGGTTTTACTGGGCAATAAATTAATTTTTTCGCTTAAAAAATCTATGATATTAATACCAATTGCTAATTCTGATTGCGTTAGTTTTGCTTGAGGAACCCCTTCCATGGCATTCAATAAAGTTTCCTCATCAATACTACCCAATTCATCGGTACTGCCCTTACCAAACAGTATTTCTGAAGCACGCACTGCTTTATTATAAGCATCTTCGCTATGCACACGAATGGTTATTTCTTTGGCCAATTCCTTTTGCAATAGTCTTGCACCTGTATTCTGCAAATGTTCTGCTTCTATTGCTTCTATTTCAGCTCTGTTTTTTAAACTAAATATGCGCATATAATTAATCACATCGGCATCGGCTGCATTGAGCCAAAATTGATAGAAGGCGTAAGGACTGGTTCGCTTTGGATCGAGCCAAATATTTCCATTTTCAGATTTGCCAAACTTGGTACCATCGGCTTTTTTTATTAAAGGAGTTGTTAAAGCAAATGCTTCTCCACTGTCTTTCCTTCTAATTAATTCGGTGCCTGTAACTATATTTCCCCATTGATCGCTGCCGCCCATTTGAAGCTGCACACCATGGTGTTTCCACAGATAATAAAAATCGAAACCTTGCACCAATTGGTAACTAAATTCTGTGAAAGACATGCCATTTTCCAAACGGTTTTTTACACTGTCTTTGGCCATCATATAATTAACAGTAATATGTTTACCTACATCGCGAATAAAATCGAGAAAATTAAAGCTTTTAAACCAATCGTAGTTATTAACTAAGACTGCACTGTTTTCGCCACAGTTAAAATTTAAAAACTTCTCTAATTGGGCCTTTTGACAGGCCAAATTGTGGTTCAGTGTTTCTTCATTTAATAAATTTCGTTCAGCACTTTTTCCACTTGGATCGCCCACCATACCGGTTGCTCCACCAAGCAATGCCATGGGCTTATGACCAGCATTCTGAAAATGAGTAAGTGTCATTATTTGCACCAAATTACCAACGCCTAAAGAATCGGCAGTAGGATCGAAACCAATATAACCAGTTACCATTTTTGAATTCAATAGGTTTTCGGTTTCGGGCATTACATCCTGCAACATATTGCGCCAGCGCAATTCTTCAATAAAATTTTGTTTCACGTTACTCATCTGAAAAAGGAGGCACAAAGATAATCGCAATTGTTATTACATTTGTATCCGATTTGAATTTCCTGGCCCACTATTTTTTCGACAGAACAGACAATATTTATCACAATGTTGGATTGGTATTACCCGATTTATCGCGCAACTTTTGTAAAGGGCATCTCAATTTAAAGCAAGAATTTGAGGGAGCTGATTTTAATGCATTAAAGTCAGGCAGTTTAAAACATTTGGCAAAGGATAAAATCTTTCATCAATCTGTATTTTTTAAAGAAGCGCAAAAATCAGTCAGTCTTTTGCTTGACCATGAGGCCCAATGGCCGCGCAAGTGGTTTTTGAACCATGTACTCACAGAAATTATGCTAGACAGGGTTTTAATGGATGCAAATCCTCAATTGTGCAGCGATTTTTACCGCGATTTAGGTGAGGCGGATCCCGATGTCATTGTTTCTTTTCTTGAAAAAGGCGGGGTTGTCAATGCCCAATTATTTAAAGAAAGGTATTTAAAATTCCTAGAATATCAGTTTATTTTTAACTATCTACACAATGAAAAGCTAATTATTGCGTTAAGCAGGTTATATTTGAAAGTAGGTATTCAATATGAGTGGCAAAAAGCAGATGAGGATTTACTAAATCGCCATTTTGTAGCAATTTTGGACACTATCGCCCCTCAGATTGACTATTTGACTAAAGAATTAAAACTTAACATTGATGAAAATAACAAACAATTGTAGAAATTTGACCCTTTCTATGCAGAAGCGAATATTAATTATAGCTTGTTTATTAAGCACAATAAAAGGATTTGGACAGAATGCCACCAAATACAGTAATGAGTTTTTGCAAATTGGCGTGGGTGCTCGTTCCTTGGCCATGGGTGGCGCAATGATTGCATCAGCCAAAGATGTGTATGCTGGCTATTGGAATCCTGCTGGACTAACCAAAATTGATAAAAATTCGCAAGTTGCTTTAATGCACGCGTCATACTTTGCGGGCATAGCCAACTATGATTATGGGGCCTATGCAACGAAAACAGGTACTAATAGTGCATTAGGTATTAGCATGGTAAGATTTGGCGTTGATGGCATTGCCAATACATTTGATCTAATAAGAAATGGGGAAATTGATTACACCAGAGTTACTTCTTTTAATACTACTGACTTTGCTGCAATTGTCTCTTATGCGCAAGAGGCAGATATCAAAGAATTAAGAAACATCGATTTTAGTTGGGGTGCTAATATGAAAATTATTCACCGCAAAGTAGGACCATTTGCCAATGCTTGGGGCTTTGGTTTTGATGCGGCTATGCGCATGGAGAACACGAAAAAAAATTGGGCTTTAGGAGTTGTCGTTAGAGATGTAACTTCCACCTTTAATAGTTGGAGATATACCTTTACAGATGCACAAAAAGATGTTTTAGCAGCTACCCAAAATGCCATTCCCAAGAATACCTTAGAAATTACTTTACCCAGAATAATTGGCGGATTTGCCAAAACTTGGGAGAAAAATAATTGGATTTTCTTAGCAGAATTAGATGCCAATATTACTTTAGATGGAAAGCGGAATACCCTGATAAAAACCAATCTTTTAAGTATCGACCCTTACATTGGAGGCGAAATTGGATATAGCATTAGTGATGAAAATAAAGTGTATTTCCGAACAGGTTTGAATAATTACCAGCAATACACCAATAACAACGGTAAAAAAGTACCGAGTGTGATGCCGAATGTTGGTGTTGGAATTACACTTGGAAAATTCACGATTGATTATGCATTAACTAATTTATCGGCTGTTGCTGGCAATGGACCATCACTATACAGCAATGTGTTCTCACTAAAATTAGCGATCGATAAGGAATCTAAAAAATAGTTTCTATTGCGGCTTCAAATGTATTGCAATGGGCATCAACAATATCTGATATTTCAGGAGAATAGCCGCCCCCCATTGTTACAACCACAGGTAAGTTTCTTGCCTTACAGAACTTGAAAACCATTTCATCTCTATGCTTGCATTCTTGTATAGTCAATTTTAATTTCCCCATTTTATCTGTAAGCAATACATCAACGCCTGCTACATAAAAAACAATATCAGGCTTTATTAGTTCATCGGTCTTAATCAAAACGGCTTCCAATAATTTAAGATATTCCGTTCCATCACAACCTGTTTTCAATTCGATATCTATGTCACTTTGTTCCTTATGCAAAGGATAATTGTCTTTGCCATGCATACTAAGGGTGAATACATTCCTGTTATTTTTAAAAATGCTGGCCGTACCCTGTCCCTGATGAACATCTAAATCGATAATTAAAACTTGCGATACCAACTTTCTTTTTAATAAATAATTTGAAGCAATCGCACAATCATTCAATAGACAAAAACCCTCTCCACTGTCGGCGTAGGCATGGTGAGTTCCTCCGGCAATATTAAAAGCTGCTCCATACTGCATAGCATATAGCGCGCAATCTATTGTCCCTTGTGTTATAATTCTCTCTCTTATTACCAATTCTTCCGAAAGTGGAAAACCAATTTTACGGATTATTTTAGGATCCAATGTCAATGTTTTCAAATCTTTCCAATAAGCCGCAGTGTGTGTTAAAAGAATATGCTCTTCTAGAATTGGAAGTGGTTCAAAAAAATTATTTTCATCAACTAACCCATTTCTTAGGAGTTGCAATGGAATTAATTCATACTTTAGCATTGGAAATCTATGACCGTCTGGCAAAGCATGCTGATAAATTGGCGAATAGGCTATTTTTAACACAAAAGATATTGTTTATTTGTAGTAACAATTTAAAAACGAAAATGGTAATTTCTATGATAGCTGCAATGGACCAAAACAGGGCCATTGGATTTAATAATAATTTATTGTGGCATTTGCCTGATGATTTTAAATGGTTCAAGGAGAAAACAAAAGGTAAGCCTATGATTATGGGCAGACATACCATGCTTTCATTAGGCAAACCATTGCCAGGCAGAATGAATATTGTTGTTTCATCTACCTCGCAATATATAATAGATGGCTATGTCTATGCAAACAGCCTTGAAAATGCACTTAGTTTGGTACCAGAAGGTACCGAGGAGGTCATGATTATTGGTGGTGGCAAGGTATACAAACAAATGCTAGAAACGGCCGATAGAATGTATGTAACAATTGTTAATCACACATGGCCTGAGGCTGACACATATTTTCCAGAATGGAAGGACAACGAATGGCAAACTATTTATTCAGAGCACCATTCAAAAGATGAAAAGCATGCCTTTGCATTTGATTTACAGATTCTAGAAAGAAACAAAGTTTAAATTTTTATTGGTGTTAGGATATAACCAGCATTGGTTAACAATGCAATCAAACCTTTATCTCCGCCAAGATGGCCGGCTCCAACAGCTAAAAAATACGATTCAGTCGTCATATTCATTAGTAAGAAATTAACCCAATTTTGATTCCTTTTATCCAATAATGTTTCTTTTAGGTAGGCATATTCAGGTGAACTTTCAATGGCCGCTTTATAGAGTTCTTTGCTGCTTTGGTTATTATAAGCGATTCCCAAGGCTATAAAATCACTTTTGGCTTTTTCCTTATCCTTGCAAAATTCTACCAGCCACTTTGCTTGAATTTCCATTGGAATAGACTTTAACAAACTATCCTGAAATTCATAATTTTCTAACCCAATAATTTTTTTGCCAGTTTTTTTTGCCATTTCAACAATCAGGAAATCTATAGGTAAACCCTTACAACCAGTAAATGTAGGTGCCATGTATAATGAACCTAATAAATCGATGGGTGATTTATTGTCTAAATTAGCGAGTGAATCATCTAAAAATAAACGACAAGTTGAATCCACAATTTTATACTCATTAGGGGAAAGTAACTTTACCAAACTAGCGCCTGATGGTTGCATAGATTTTGCGAACAGTGTCATCAAGACTACCATATCGCTTAAATTTATCTCTAATGCTACTTTCGAACTTGATTTGATTGCATTTACCAAGACTGGTTTATTGAATGATTCGGCTTTACAATGGTAATGAATGGTGCCAAATAAATAACTTGGTTTCGTCAAACCATGGCCGCTAATTTTCCATAACAAGGCATCGGTTTGAGCATTCGAACACATGCCAAATCCTAGTGACAAAAAAAGAGATAAAAGGTGCTTTTTCATGCACAAATATAAGTAGGAATTCTAAAGTGAAGTTGATGCCGAATCTTGTGAATCGTTAGAATTAATATTAGCACCGACAGATTCGGTGGTTGAATCTGATTGTAAATTAGAATTTGTGCTTAATTCTTCGTGCTTAAAATATTTTTTTTGAAAAACAATAATAGAAATTACACCAGTGCTAATGGCTGCATCGGCTAAGTTAAAAACGGGACTGAAAAAGGTAAATGGCTGTCCTGCCTTTAATGGAAACCATGCTGGATAATAGGTTTCAATTATTGGAAAATAGAGCATGTCTACCACTCTGCCGTATAAATAGCCGCCTTGATATTCATTAAAATGTTGATACCAAACTCCATAAAACAAACAATCAATAATATTTCCTATTGCGCCAGCAAGAATAAGTGCGACGCAAACTAAAAACCCAATATTCATATTGCGTTTAATTGCTTTGTACAGATACCAGAATCCAAAAAAAGCCACACCAATTCTGAAAACACTCAGAATAAGTTTACCATATTTACCGGCAAACTCGATGCCAAAGGCCATCCCATTATTTTCAGTAAAATGGAATAAAAACCAGTTTCCAATAATATTTTTCTCAGTATGCATAATCATGTTATGCTTCACCCAATATTTTAAATATTGATCGATAAAAATAACAAACGCTAACACAAATAATGGCAACAACCATTTCATTAAGCTTGAATTGCTCTCCTTGTTAGGAACCGCTAAATTTACTTCGAGGTCTTGCAAATTGGGAAAAATTATTTGTATTGATTAAGCTTTGCTTCCATGCTTAAAGTAGCATGCGGCACAGCCATTAATCTTTCTTTTTGAATTAATTTTCCAGTTACACGACAAACGCCATAGGTTTTGTTTTCAATTCTGATAAGCGCTGCCTCCAGATTGTCAATAAACTTCTTTTGTCTAGCCGCTAATTGATTCAAATTTTCTTTTTCAAAAGTACTTGCGCCGTCTTCCAACGTCATGTATTGATTAGACGTGTTTTCATCACCATTTTCATTTGGATTTTGCAATGATTTTTGCATTTTGTGAAATTCATCTTTAGCTGATTTCAATTTGCCTAGGATCAAATCTTTAAATTCCTGTAAGTCAACGTCGCTGTAACGTGTTCTTATGTCTTTTTCTTCAGTTTTTTTCTTAACCATTTTTTTCTATTTTTATAATACAATCAACTCCCTCTATTTCAATTTTATTGCCTTCTAACAAATTTAAATCTATTTCAAGGTTGTCTGCCAAAATTTCGGTGCAAATATACGATTTATAATCATGCAATGCACCCATTGTCTCATCTTCAGTATTTACCCATACTTTTATCCTATCCATTACCTCAAAACCGCTGTCCTTTCTTAGGTTTTGAAGGCGATTGATAAATTCGCGGGCTATTCCTTCCTTTTTTAATTCTGCACTTATTTTTATATCAAGGGCAACCGTTAAGCGTCCATTTGAGGCAACCAACCAACCCGGTATATCTTGAGAGGTAATTTCAACATCTGATATAAGCAGTTCAAATTGCTTTTGACCTAAATTAACTTCAATTTTACCCTCTTGCTCAATTTTGGCAATATCTTGGGCAGAGAATTTTTGAATAACTGTTGCCAATTCTTTCATGTGAGCACCCACCTTGGTTCCAAGTAATTTGAAATTCGGTTTAATACCTTTAACCAACACTGAATTATTTGCGTCTAAATATTCTAATTCCTTAACATTTACTTCTGAAAGTATCAAAGCTTCCACATGCCTTAATTGTTTACCAAAAGCCTCGTCTAACACTGGTACCATAATTTTATGCAATGGTTGGCGCACTTTTAGGCTATTCTTTTTTCTAAGACTTAAAACCATACTGCATAAATCTTGAGCCAGTTGCATGGTAGTTTCAAGTTCATTGTCGGTTTGGCTTTCGATTGCAGGAGCTATGTGCGTAAGATGAACAGAATCTGTGGTTTTGTTCAAGCTTTGAAACAACCACTCGGAAAAGAATGGAGCAAACGGACTCATTAGCTGTGCGACAGTATTGATACAGGTATACAAAGTATCGTATGCAGCTTGCTTATCAGTATTCATTTCACCTTTCCAGAATCTTCTTCTAGAAAGTCGAATAAACCAGTTACTTAAATCATCACAAACAAAAGTTTCGATAGCTCGTGCAGCAGGCGTAGGATCATAATTATCCATATTGCTTACCACAGTTGCCTTGAGTGTATTTAATTTAGATAGAATCCATCTGTCAAGTTCACTAAGTTCATTTGTATTTAGAACTTTGGCTGCATCAAAATTATAATCATCTATATTGGCATAAATGGCAAAGAAAGAATAGGTATTGTAGAGGGTTCCAAAGAATTTTCTTTGTGTCTCTGCTAAACCCTCCATATCAAATTTCAAATTATCCCAAGGATCGCTATTGGTAGCCATGTACCAACGTGTGGTATCAGCACCATATTGATTGATAGTGGCAAAAGGATCAACCCCATTGCCTAGGCGTTTACTCATTTTATTGCCATTTTTATCAAGTACCAATCCATTGGCTATCACATTCTTATATGCTACTGAATCGAATAACATGACCGATAAAGCATGGAGCGTAAAGAACCAACCACGGGTTTGATCAACTCCTTCTGCTATAAAATCTGCAGGAAATACCCCTTCCCTGCCAGCACCGAATGGAAAATTACTAAGTTCGCTATTTCCTTCGGAAAGCGCTTGGGATAGGTTTAAACCCCATTGGGCATAAGGCATTGCACCACTATCAAACCATACGTCAATTAAATCTGTTTCTCTTTTCATGGGTTCACCATTAGAAGAAAGTAAAATAATGTCATCTACGTATGGGCGGTGTAAATCGGCAATGTCTAGATTATTAGCGTGGCCAGCAGCATTTGCCTTGGCCATTTCAACTTTTAACTCCGCTATAGAACCAATGCAAATCTCTTCGCTACCATCTGCTGTTCTCCAGATAGGTAAAGGTGTTCCCCAATACCTGCTTCGACTTAAATTCCAATCAATTAAATTTTCTAACCAATTGCCAAAGCGTCCTTCACCTGTTGAGGCAGGTTGCCATTTGATGGTTTTATTTAATTCCACCAATCGCTCTTTTACTGCTGTTGTTTTAATAAACCAACTATCCAACGGATAGTATAAAATTGGTTTATCTGTTCGCCAGCAATGTGGGTAGGTATGCTCATATTTTTCTACTTTAAAAGCTTTGTTTTCTTCCTTAAGTTTGATTGATATTAAGACATCTGTACTTTTATAATTGGGATCTTTTTCATCTGCGTCATTGTAATTTTTTACATATAAACGAGAGAATTCACCAACTCCTTCAACAAATCTACCTTGCTTATCAACCAAGGTTAATGAACCAATTCCATTTTGTTTCGCCACTCTAAAATCATCGGCACCAAAACTAGGTGCAATGTGAACAATACCTGTTCCATCTTCGGTGGTTACAAAATCTCCTATTATTACTTTAAACGCGTCACCTTCAATAAGTTCCTTAATATTGGCATCGAAAGGCATTAATTGTTCATATTGGATACCTGCTAAATCGCTTCCTTTAAGTTCATGAATGATTTTAAACGGAATTAATTTGTCGCCTGCAGTGTAATCTTCCAGTTGAATATCAGTTGCTTTTTCACTAAAATATTTACCCATTAAATTCTTTGCAAGAATCACAGTAATTGGCAAAAAGGTGTATTGATTAAAAGTTTTAACGATTACATAGTCAATATTCTTACCAACAGCCAATGCAGTATTGCTTGGCAGGGTCCAAGGCGTGGTCGTCCATGCTAAGAAGTACAAATCAGCCGCAATTGCAGACAATGGATGATTAGCAGTCAATTTGAACTGTGCAACAGCAGTTGTATCTTTAACTGGTTTGTAGGTACCTGGTTGATTTAATTCGTGACTACTCAAACCTGTACCCGCAGCAGGACTGTATGGTTGAATAGTATAACCTTTATATAAAAACCCTTTAGCGTGTAATTGTTTAAGCAAGTACCAAAGTGTTTCTACATATTTGGTTTCGTAGGTGATATAAGGATGTTCTAGATCTACCCAATAACCCATGCGTTCAGTCAATGAATCCCATTTATCCTTGAAAAGCATGACATCTTTGCGACATTCTGCATTGTAGTCCTCGATGCTAATGGTTTTACCAATATCTTCTTTTGTAATTCCAAGTCGTTTCTCTACTTGTAATTCAATTGGCAAACCATGGGTATCCCATCCGCCTTTGCGTTCAACCTTAAAGCCTTGTAAAGTTTTATATCTACAAAAAATATCTTTAATAGCACGCGCCATAACATGGTGAATACCAGGCATACCATTGGCACTAGGGGGACCTTCGTAAAAAACAAAGTCCTTGTTATTCTGTCTGCTATCGATACTTTTTTGAAAAGTATTGTCTGCCTTCCATTGCAGTAATACTTCTTCTTCTATCTGAGGCCAATTGACTTGTTTAAGTGTGCGATACATGCTATCTGTTCAAAAAAATTTAGGTGTGCAAAGATAATTTAATAATTGGGTAAATAATAGGGTTATTAATCCCTAAAGAATTGCGTACTCAATCTCATAAAAAATTGGCGTATATTAGGTAGGCAAAAAGAAAGTTTAGAAACTCCAAAAGGGAGTACAAAACTTATTCCTCTGATAAGAAAGGATACCTGTAATCCTTTACAGGGACTAAGGTTTCCTTAATTGTACGGGTACTTGTCCAACGCAATAAATTGGCTTTACTACCAGCTTTATCATTGGTACCACTTGCTCTGCTGCCACCAAAAGGTTGTTGACCTACAACAGCACCCGTTGGCTTATCGTTGATATAAAAATTACCAGCAGCATTTCTTAAATATGCGGTTGCTTGAGTAATGGCATAACGATCCTGTGCAATTACAGCCCCTGTTAATGCATATTCGCTAGTCGTATTTACAAGTTCTAAAGCTGTTTCAAATTCATTCTCATTGTATACGTAGAGTGTCAACACCGGACCGAATAATTCTTCGCACATAGTAACATACTTTGGATTTTGAGCAACAATGATGGTTGGATCTATGAAATAACCTTTGCTTTTATCGTATCCTCCGCCAACAATAATTTCGACTGTTTGGTCATTTTTAGCGCTATCAATGTATTTTGAAAGTTTATCAAAAGATTTCTCATCAATTACTGCGTTCACAAAATTTGTAAAATTCTCTGTTGGACCGACCTTCATGGTTTTTACTTCAGCCACTAATTTCGATTTTATCGCATCCCAAAGATTTGAAGGAATGTAGGCGCGCGAAGCTGCAGAGCATTTTTGACCTTGGTATTCAAAAGCACCACGGGCCAAAGCGGTAACTGTAGTATCCACATCGGCACTTTTATGCACCAGTACAAAATCTTTACCCCCTGTTTCACCTACTATTCTTGGATAGGTTTTATACTTGTGAATATTGGCACCAATACTGTTCCACATACCGCGGAAAACACCAGTAGAACCAGTGAAATGTAAGCCCGCAAAATCAGGATGATTAAAAATAATATCCCCTGTTGTTGGGCCATCGGTATAAACAAGGTTAATAACACCAGCTGGTAAGCCAGATTCAATTAGAATCTCCATAATTACCTGTGCAGAATATATTTGGGTAAAGGCTGGTTTCCAAACCACCACATTGCCCATCATGGCCATGCTTGTTGGTAAATTACCTGCAATAGCCGTAAAGTTAAATGGCGTTAAAGCAAAAGTGAATCCTTCTAAAGGGCGATGCTCCAAACGATTCCATATAGTTTTGCTGTTAGCTGATGGTTGATCGGCATAAATTTCGGCCATGTATTGCACATTGAATCTTAAAAAATCTATCAATTCGCAGGCAGCATCAATTTCTGCTTGAAAGGCATTTTTAGATTGCGCCAACATGGTGGCAGCATTCATTTTGGCACGGTAAGGACCGGCTAATAATTCAGCGGCTTTAAGGAAAATGGCAGCTCTTTGCTCCCAAGGCATATTTTCCCAAGCTGACTTTGCAGCAAGCGCTGCATTAATGGCATCGGTAACATGCTGAGCTTCGCCTTTATGGAAGGTACCAATTTGGTGATGAATATCGTGTGGAGGAAAAATATTTTGAGTATGGCCAGTTCTAACCTCAGCCCCATTGATGTACATGGGGATATCAATTACTTTACTTCTGGCTTCTACAAGCGCTTTTTTAAGTGCTAATTTTTCTTTGCTTCCTGGTGCATAATCCAGCACAGTTTCGTTGATAGCCGTTGGTATTTTGAAAAAACCGTTCATATTGTTTGAATTAGATTAAATGAGGTGCAAAGGTAATTTTTTTAACTGAGAAAATTCAACGGATATTCTATTCCATTAACTCTTACTGCAAATTAAGAAGTACAATTACTTGTTTCATTTTTATTAATCCAAAGGAATACTATCAATAAGATTTAGTTTACCCTTTTTGTTACTTGTTACACCAATTATATGTAATAAGTTGCGACTAGATTCAAGGTAAAAAGAGGAAAAGTAAAAATCTGTGTCCATATTAGAATATGAATTTATTAACTTAAACTCATTTGAATAATTGTTAATTTTATATATTAATAAGGTTTTAGAAATCATATTCATTATAGACAGATAAACATTATCTCCATATTTCTTAATATCACAAAAAACGGCAGTATCATTTCCAAATTTAGAAATTTTAAGTGACTTTGATGTATTATTGTCTATTAAAATATTCTTAACTAGGTTATAAGTATATTGATGAAAAAAGATATTTCCTTCAAATATTTTACACATATAATTTGATTTAACTTGAGGCTGTTCGACTAAACTATAATTTTGATTCAACAAAGTATAATAATATTTTGGATTATCATTCGTTATTTTTTTACAATGCAAAGCTGGCTTTTCATCTATTACAGAAAAATAACATGCATAACGAATGGCATTATCACCAATTGGTATTTCCACTACCCTTTTAGGAACTAAACTAGTTTTGACAATCCCCAATTCTATCCAAAATTGTCTGTAAGCCAATTCCACCTCATTGTTGCTTTTCAATAATTCAATTTTTGTTTTCATTTTAGCATAATCAATTAAGGAGAATTTAATATAAAGCCTATCGTTATAATAAGCATAACTAGTTAACTGACTTTCCATGATTTCTCCAACATCTGTTAAATAAAATAATCTTTTAGATTTTAAGATTGAATCAAATGAATTGTTAGGATAAATAAATGAAAGTAGTAATGAATCACTTAAGCAAAAGGATTTTGTTACTTTTGATTTCAAATTTGAAACAAGTATGTTTTTTGTCAACGAAGAATATATGGAATAATATTCGCCACATGTAAAAAAACCATTTGTTCCAAAAAACTTATTTTTATTAATCGAATCATTAATTAAATCTAAATTTTTTTGTGAAAAAAAGTTAATCTGGGAATCTTTAGGTAGGGCGAAATTATTTAGATCTTCAATTTTTTCGGCTAACTCCTTAACTTTGAATTTATATAAAATTTCATCATTTTCTGAATATTCAAGATAAACCTGACCCATAGAAAATAACTTGTTATACTTATCTTTATTAATTTCATAAGGTATATTTTTAACCTTTAAAAATTCTAAAACAAAATAATGTGCAAGTGAAGAATCAACATTATCCAAAATCAAATAAGGATTCAGACTTTTATCAATTTTATTGACAAATTTATATGCAGACAAGCAAATTTGACAATCCTTAGTGTTAACTGCTATCAAACACTTTTTTTGAGCATTTAATTTATTAATTAAATGGCAAAATATCAAAAGTAATATCTTTAGTTTCATATTTTAAAATAAACATCACTGCCCTTTTTATTGACAGTGATGTTAAAAAAGTTTGTAATTTTAAGGTAAAACTTCAATTGAATAATCAGTGGATGGAATTGCAAAAGGACCTACCCAACCAGTTCCAAGAGTGTAGCTAATATCAAAAGTGTTAGAATTCACTGGAATTTTAGTAACAGAGTTAATTGATGTTTCATTTGAACTTAAGTCTGGTATTTCAATGGTTGCTGAAATAATATTTGTTAAACCAATTGACCCATCTGCGCAAATCGCTCTTATAATAACACAGGGTCTTGTTGGATCTGTGATACACCGTGGTAAGTTTCCATTTCCTCCACTGCCTGGGACATAATATCCCCAAACCCTCACTTTATAACCATTTGTTGTTGCATTAAGAAATCCAATAGACAAAGAGGTAAAAATTAATAATACCAAAATTTTGTTTTTCATTTTATTTATTTATTTAAATTTTGCTTACTCTAAAACGTTTTCAGCATACCGTACAATATAAATTTAAGCGCTATTGATTTATAAAGTTGTACAAAATTAAAAACTAACTCAATAGCAATCAAGCTATAAATTATAGCAAAAAATAGCCTATTTATCCTTACCGACAAGTTTATTCAAGATTTCTTTAATTTGCTTTAATTCCTCAATTATATCCATTCCATTAATTTCCATATTTTCCATTTCATCCTTCGATAAATCAAAAAATTCAGCAATCTTTTTTTTACATTTATTATCCAATGATATCAAACCCGATTCCACTTTACTTACCCAATTTTGAGATTTATTTAAGTAACCAGCTAAATTCTCTTGTGAAAATCCTTTCAGCTGACGTAAATATTTTATTTTCTTCCCTAAATTAGACATGATTAATTGTTTAAAAGTTAAATTGTAATTTTGTTGGGCTAAATTAAAACTAGTTTTCTATTTAAAAAAGCGTAGAACTACGCAATATTTTGAGTCATTTTGTCCTGCCAAAAAGGTTAAATACTTAAAATTAAGAATTTTATATTTTTTTAATATTTTAAATAATATTAAATATTTAGTCGCAAAACTTCAACAAGTTAATAATTTATGTAATTGTCCTTCTAAAACCTGGAAACAAAATTCAATTGTATAAATCTAGATTAACTGAAAAAAACTCAACCGTTGAAACGCTAACCTGTACATTATTAAATCCAAATTGTAAAGTTATTTAATAACATGTTGACAATTTAAGTATAAACACTTAAATTTCGCCTCAATTAACATTTTCATAACACAATGTCTAGAATATACAGGATATTTTTATTTTTTCTGTTCTTGGGTCTTATTGCAAAACCAATGCAAGCGCAGGAATTATCCACCTTGGGCAAAACCTTTTGGTTAACTTTCATGGAAAATAATTCCAGCAATACGGATAGTGCGACTGCACCTCAGATGAAGATTGTTATAAGCAGCCCTAAAGCCACATCTGGCACAGTTAAAAATATAAATACTGGCCATAGTTTGCCTTTTTCCATTGGCGCTGGTGGTGGCGTTGACACCGTTCTTGTACCAAGCTATATGGGTTATTGTTTTAATTCTGAATTCAGATCGAAAAGAAACAGAGGACTACTTGTAGAAGCAAATGACACAGTGGCTGTGAGCGCTCAAAGTACCAAATCATTTACCTGTGATGCTTCCCTTATTTATCCTATTGAAGCGCTAGGTGTTGATTATAGAATTTTATCCTATTTGGGCGATCCAAGTGGACCAAATTCAAATTACCGTTCGGCATTTGCAATTGTAGCAACTGAAAATAGCACCACTATTGAAATTACACCCTCTGTGAATACGAAAGGTGGAATAACCGCTGGCACTAAATTTACAATTGTACTCAATAAGGGTGAATCCTACCAAGTTCAAGCCAGCACCAATAGACTCGATTTAAGTGGCACCTTGGTTCAAGCATTGAATTGCAAAAAAATTGCAGTTTTTGGAGGCAGCAGTAGAAGCGCCATTGGTCCTCCGGGGAGCTCGTGCGCAAGTTCTTATGACCATCTATACGAGCAAATGATGCCCATTAATTTATGGGGTAAAAAATTCATCATTGCACCGACTATATGGTCTAAAGCAAGATTAAGAAAATGGGAATTGATTAAAGTAGTATCAAACACTAATAATACCATTGTTCGTTTTAATAACCGTCCCGTAAAAATTATTAATGCAGGTTTTTCGGATACCTTTTGGATTGATTCCTCACGCTGTAAAAACACACTAATAACAGCCAATAGAGCTGTTGGAGTTTGTCAATATGCCTCCAGTGAGGCGTGTGATGGCGGTGGGTTTTTTGGCGGTGGAACTGATACAGACCCAATGATGATGTGGGTTGCGCCAATAGAACAATCCTTAAAAAGCTTAAACTTTAGTTGCGAAAATGCCTTAACCATAAATAAGTTCTTTTTAAATGTCTATGTTAAAACAGCCTATCGAAGTACTTTTAGATTAGACGGTGTAACACCAACGGCACCTTGGCAATTGGTTAACAATGACACCAGTTATTCTTACATACAGCAATCGGGATTGACACAAGGAAAACATAATATTACAAGTCCTTATGGTTTCTCGGCCATGTTATACGCATACGGAGATCATGGTTCTTATGGTTACAATGCTGGATCCTCTGTAAAAGCTTTGAGTTTTTATATGACCGCCGCTGGCAAAAGCAGTTCTGATTTCGAATTGGATACGCCTTATTACGTTGCTTGTCAAGGTACTTCTATTCCATTTGATGTATCGACCTCATATGGTCCAAAATCTTGGAAATGGGTATTGTTTAACCCTTCTGGGATTGTTACAAAGACGACCAAATCATTCAGTTACACGTTTAATGATACTGGTTTTATTAAGCTAATGGCAATAACCGAGCGCCAACCAATTGGTGTTTGCAATGGTATTAGCAAAGATACCTTAATCAATTACATCAAGGTGTTTGCTAAGCCAAAAATACGGCTAATGGCTGATACACTTATTTGTAAAGGCAATAGTTTCTATATAACTTCGAAAACCGATGGAGATACTAATTATACCTTTACCCCAAGTACTTGGCTAAGTTGTAATAAATGTTATTCGCCTATGTGTACTCCTTTAATGGATACCAGCTATACAGTAGTTGCTACAACAAAAGGATGCACGCCAAGTAGAGACACCTTTAAAGTTAAAATTCGAGATAGTCTATTCTTGTTCAAAAGCAATGACACCACAATATGTAGAGGAACAAACACAACCTTAAAAGCTTCGGCCATTGGAGGCAATTTAACAGGTCATTCAATTGCTTGGGATAATGGGCTAGGCAATGGATTAACGAAGGTTGTTGCGCCAAAAGTAACCACCACCTATCGCATGATTTTAACTGATGGTTGCACTAAAGATGGTAATGGCAACTTATATGCAGATACCAATTATATTAAAGTAACAGTGCTCGATAGTTTAAAAATAACCATGCCAAACGATACTAGCGTTTGCGAAGGTAATACTGTTACCTTTAAAGTTAAAATAGCAGGTGGGGTAGAAAGTGCAAGTGTGGTAAAATGGGACAATGGACTAGGAACTGGAATTAGCAAAACTGTTACTGCCGGAACCAATACAATAACTTATAAAGCTGTTTTAAGCGATGGCTGTACAGTGCCAAAAGACAGTGGATATGTCAAATTAATCGTGCGTCCGTATATTAAAATTGATACGATATTATATCAATCACCTGTCTGTAGAAATACAATATTTAAAGTGAGTTTAAAACTTAGCGGAGGTGATAGCACTGGCTACAGGGTTAGGTTATTAAACTCAACCTATTCCAATCCAGGTCAAATAATAGATAGTGTAAAAAACACTGCATATCCTTCTTTTAATATCAAAATTCCTGATGATTCTAAGTTTAAAATTGCATTCGATCAGGCATGTAATTCTCATACGGCACCCTTAAAACCATTTAATGTTGCCATAAAAAAGACACTCAATATTGTCTCTACCTTACCTTTTGACAGTGTTTGTCGTGGACAAAATTATGATATCAAAGCAACAGGCAGTAATTCAGATAATATTTCAATTAAGTTTATACTTAAAAAGAAAAATGGGGCAAATTACACCGCAATAGATTCAATGATCGATTTGGGCAATGCCTCTTTTAAACTAACACCACCGATAATCCCAGCAGATTACATCATAATAGGCAACGATGGTTGTAATCGAAATGATACTGACAAGTTTAGCATTGCTATAAAAAATACACTCAATATTGTCTCTGCCTTACCTGTCGATACTGTTTGTTCAGGTCAAACATACGATATTAAAGCAAGCGGTAAGAATTCAGATAATGTTCCAATTAAGTTTATTTTAAAGAAAAAGAATGGAACGAATTATACCCCTGTAGACTCCATGATTGATGTAAGCAATGCAACATTTACTGTTACTCCAACCATTACTCAAACAGATTATATTATTGTTGGTAATGATGGTTGCAATAAGAATGATACAGACAAGTTTAGATTAATGATGCGACCGCCTATGACTTTTAACACCTATTTGGCCGACGTCGAATTGTGTAGAAAAGAAAATGTAACCTTGAGTATTTCGAGTGTTGCAGGTGGTAAATCACAAATTAGGACCTATACTTGGACAGATGCAAGTAATGGCAGTTTATTAGGAAGTGGTACAAGCGTAATAGTTACACCGACTGGTTCTATGGATGTGGCCTTATCTGTTGATGATGGTTGCTCGACACCAATAAAAGACACTGCCAGAATATTTGTAGCTCCTGTTGTGAGTGACTCAACCTTGGCTATTGACCTCGCAGGTTGTGAACCCTATTCTACTGTTTTCAAATTTCCAATTACAGTTGCTCAAACCATTGTAACAAAATTTAATTGGGTTTGGTATTTTGATAATGCTTTATTCACGAGCACTGCATCTATTGGAGGACAAACACATACCGATATACCAAGAACCTATAACACTGCAGGCACTTACAATGGAAAAGTAGAAATGGTATTATCCAATGGAAAAAAATGTTATTCATTTAATCAGCCAATCAATGTTTGGAAACAAGCTATTGCGGAATTTAGTTATTCACCAATACAAATTGATATTATAGAACCATTGGTAACCTTTACTAATAAATCAATTGGTGCAACCAATTATATCTGGGATTTTGGCGACAAATCACCTTTGGATTATCAAGACAACCCCACCCATAGCTACACTGATACTGGTGATTTTATTGTGACTTTAGTTGCTACCAATGCAGAAGGTTGTAATGATATGATAACCCATAAATTAACAGTTTTAGATATTTTCAGAATTTGGATTCCCACAGCTTTCTCACCAAATTTAGATGAATTCAATTCTTTTTGGGCGCCAAATGTTACCTCAATGGAAAAGATGGAATTTGAGATTTTCAACAGATGGGGTGAACAGGTTTTCAAAAGCGATGGCAGTTTAAAATGGACTGGACAATATACCAATAAACCTGATGTGCCTTGTTCTGAGGGTATTTACTATTATCACATCAAAGTACGCGATAATAGAAAACATTGGCACTATTACAATGGTACACTTACCTTATTAAGATAATCCAATACTTAAAAAAAAGCCCTTAACTAATACTAAGGGCTTTTTTTATTTAATTAACGTGAGTTGGGGTTAAGTGTATCAATTAAATATGATGTCTCAAATATTTTAATCATATCATTTTCTTCTCCTATAGCTTCGCTGCGACTTTGTGGTTTGTTTGGGTAAAAGGGATACAAACTTAGCTGAAGGCGTTTTCATGAGCTTGCGAATAAAAACCACCACGTATGGAAAATTTCAATTGGTCTTTTCTTACAGGCCCGCCTTTCATCCCTAACTATGCATGGGTTGGCTCAGCCCCTAGTTTTAGTTCCTAAATATATTTTAACTTTACTAACGTGAGTTCGATTTAAGTATATTAGGTAAATATCAAATATTTTATCATATTAATTTCCTTCTACTTTTTTGTTTGGACAAAAAAGTAGCAAAAAAACCACCACGCATAGAAAATTTCAATTGGTCTTCTCGCACAGGCCCGCCCTTCATCCCTGACCAATTAAAATTTTTACGCATGCGTGGACCCAGCCCGCAGATCCTGCCCTCGATAAAAATTGTATAATTTTAGTAGGAAGTAGTTTTAGTTAAGGTTTTTTTTAAATTCGCACAAATCTTCATCCCTGACCAATTAAAATTTTTACGTTCCGGTGGAAATCGGGATGGACCCAACGCGCAGATCTTGCCTTCGATAAAAGTTGTACAATTTTAATAGGTAGTGGTTATTGTTATTTTATATTGACCAAATCTTCATTACGGTCTTATTAAAATTTTTACGTCCCGATATCAATCGGGATGGACCCAGCCCGCAGAGTCGTCCTAAAATGCTAATTTAAATTTACAATTTATTTACTTCGATTACCTCTTTTAATATTATTTACACAATATTGTAGCAAAATAGTTAAATAACTAAATATAGTTGTATTTACTTCCTTAATCCGAACTCACGTTAAATATCTTATTAATACAATTTATAAATCTCCATTATGTTTTTAAGGATATCGGGGAAATTAATTTTCAAATCGATGAGTTTACCCGAATATATATCAAAGACCCAGCCATGAACACTTATTTTTCTCTCAATATAGGCTTCTTGAACAGCGGCGGTTTTTATTAAATTAACGCACTGTTCTTGTACATTTAACTCAACTAAACGATTAAAGCGTGCATTTTCATCCTCAATTAAATTAAGTTCATCTTTGTGGGTACGATAAACATCGCGAATACCCCTTAACCAAGGATTTAAAATGCCTAAATCTTTTGGTTGCATTGCTGCTTTGACACCACCACAATTGTAATGACCACATACAATTACATGATTAACCTTTAAATGTCGAACAGCGTAATTCAGCACTGTCATAACATTCAAATCGACATTGTTAACTAAATTTGCAATGTTTCTATGTACGAATACTTCGCCAGGTTGAACACCCATCAAATCTTCGGCAGTTACTCGGCTGTCCGAACATCCGATGTACAAAAATTCTGGTTGTTGGCTAGTTGCAAGTTCTTTAAAATAATCTTTATTGAGACTAAGCTTTTCTTCGATCCATTTTTTATTATTCTCAAATATTAAATCTATTCTATCCATAATTAATTAATATGACTGTCAGAAAGCTTGCACAAGTATACGTAATATTGTAAAT
>JAQSCZ010000012.1 GCA_029945665.1 bacterium
ACTGAGTTTACCGAAGTGTGTTATTTGTTAATTTTTGTTTGTCACACTGAGTTTACCGAAGTGTGTTATTTGTTAATTTTTATTCGTCACACTGAGTTTACCGAAGTGTGTTATTTGTTAATTTTTGTTCGTCACACTGAGTTTACCGAAGTGTGTTATTTGTTAATTTTTGTTTGTCACACTGAGTTTATCGAAGTGTGTTTTTTGTTAATTTTTGGCTGTCACACTGGGTTTATCGAAGTGTGATGATTTACTTTTTACTTAAATTTTGGTTTTGATTTAGTAAGGCTAAAACAAAAAAAGCCCTCCGATTGGGGGGCTTTTTTTAATAAAATGTTATAGGATTGGATAGTAAACGAATTATTTTCTGATACCAAGTGCCTTAATAAGGTCACGGTATTTAAAAATATCTTGTTTTGCCAAATAATCCAAAAGTGCTCTGCGTTTTCCTACTAATTTTACTAGGCTTAATTCAGAAGCGAAATCTTTTTTGTTGATTTTCAAATGACCGGTGATGAAATTAATTCTTTCAGTAAACATAGCAATCTGAGCTTCAGTACTGCCTGTATTTGTTTCACTACCACCAAATTTAGTGAAAATATCTTTTTTGTCTTGAGTTGATAAATGCATGGGTATAATTATTATGCTTCAGCTTTTAAAACTGAAACGAATGATCTGTCATTTTTCTTTTTTGTAAACTTTACAATACCATCGGTTAAAGCAAATAAGGTATGGTCTTTTCCAATACCTACATTATCAGATGGGTGGTGTTTTGTACCTCTCTGACGAACAATAATGTTACCTGCTTGGATAACTTGACCGCCATATATTTTAACACCTAAGCGTTTGCTGTGCGACTCACGTCCGTTCTTGGAACTACCTGCGCCTTTTTTGTGTGCCATTCTTTAAATTTATTTAATTATGCGTTAATAGATTCAATTAATACTTTAGAAAGATACTGTCTATGACCGTTTTTCTTTTTGTATCCTTTTCTTCTTTTCTTTTTAAATACGATAACTTTATCGTCTTTTAAGTGCTCCAGCACCTTACCTGTAACAGAAGCGCCTTTTAATGCAGGCAAGCCTATCATTATTTTACCACTGTTATCGACAAACATTACTTTGTCAAAAGTTACTGAGCTACCCGCCTCGCTGTTAAGGCGATGCGTGTAAATATATTTGTCTTTTTCAACTTTGAACTGCTTTCCTGCGATCTCTACTATAGCGTACATGCTTTTAAAATTTGGACTGCAAAAGTACGATTATTTCTATATTATACAAATACTTTTTCGAAATTTTCTAAAACTGTCCATTTTATTGGGTTTTATTTTAATAAAAATGACTTAAAATACTGAAATACAAATGCTTTACTAATTTTTGATATTTTGGTTAGTTAATGCCTTTCTTGCTTTCCATTTTATTCATGATTTCTTTTAACATGTCTATTTGTATCTGCTGTATCTCAATTAACTGCTGTTGTTGTGCATGAATCAAGTGGTCAAGCTTTTCGTGTAACATTCTTATCTCAACCTCTGACTTCAAATTAATCATGTAATCTTTCTTTCCGCGTTGTCGGTCTTTTTCTTCTTGTCGGTTTTGACTCATCATTATAAGCGGCGCTTGCAATGCCGCAACACAGGATAAAATTAAATTTAAAAGAATAAATGGAAATGGGTCGAAAGAATTTTGGCCTAAAAAATAAATATTGATTAATATCCAAATAAACATGAAGGAAAGAAATGCGATGATAAATCGCCAACTGCCGCCAAATTTGGCAATCGAATCCGAAAGACCCTGAGAAAATGTAATATATTCCTGATCATCCTCAATTTTGTCTGTTAATGTTGTCCGATCTGTAATGTTTTTTACAACCATCAACTCGAGTTCATCTAAAGCTCCCATTTCTTTGGTCATGAAATTTTCAATGTACTTCTGTCTGTAAATATTTAATTCGTCTATACTTATGTAGTCATCGATGTCAAGGTTAGGGTAATCTTTTTTTATAAGTTCTAATATATTGCTTTTTATAGATGTAAGACTTATTTTATCCTTGCTCGGAAATGTTTTACCGGATAGTTCACTTTTAAAAGGTTTCATTATTAAATTAGAAAGGTATTTAACAAATTTACAATTTTTATTAAGTAATGAAGTTTGTTTTAATAAAAATGAATTATTTTGCAGAATGATTTGGCAACACACTCCTAAAGCAATTTTTATTTTCGTAATTTTTATTGGTTTGTATAGCCTCAAATTTGCCATGTTAATCGTTTATAAAAAGCGAAATAATATCAAAGGGAAGGATAATTTTGTAATTGGTGTCAACACTATTTATTATCTATTGCTTTCTGCAATTTCTTTAATTTTTGTTCTTGTTTTATTTCGAATCAACGTCAGAGAGTTTTTTACCTCTATTTCCATAATTGCTGCAGCCATTGCAATTTTAGCCAAAGATTATATTTCAAATGCGATCAATGGAATGATTTTAATGTTCAATAATCAAATTTCAATCAACGATTATATTCAAATAGGGGAGCAAAAAGGTAAAATTTCCCACATTTCATTATTGAATGTGCAATTAGTAAATGAAAATGATGACTTAATTTTCATACCGAATAACATGGTTTTAGGCAACGAAATAATTAATTACACGAAAGGCTCAAGTCTTAAAACTTCCATTCAATTTTCTACCGATATTAAATTTATTTCCTCAATTGATGAACTTGAAATCTATTTGATTGAAAATGTTGTTAAAGTTAATGAATATGCCGAATTGGAAGGTTTTAGATTGCGGATCATTTCAGTTGAAAGTACCACCATTACATTGAAAGCAGAAGGTAAATTAAATTCAAAAGATCGCAAACACGAAAGGCTTTTTAGACGGCAAATAATAAATGCCTGGATTAAATATATTAATCAGTACAAAAAGGCAGTGTAAACTATTTTAAACAGTTCTTAAAAAAATATTTTAAAAATTTAAATTCATATCGTTTCAAGATATATTTTTGCAATATAATTATTAAGTAAATTTCTAAATTAAAACAGATGGACAAACAGATGGACAAAAAAAGAAGAATTGTAGATTACAGCAATGTTCCTGAGGATATTTTAAACAAAATGGGTGATTTATATCCGAATGGTTATGAACGCGACGTGATTAAGTTTCCAAACGCAAAAGGAGAAATGATTTCGGCCGTCAGAGTTGAAACAGATGACACCATTTTCCTTATTAAGGTTTCCTCTCAATTGAAACAAATGTTTGATGATTTGGAAATTGATGAAATCGACTTAAGTAACGAAGCTGACGATGATGCCTCAAGTGATGAGGATGAAGATCAATACAGCAAAGACAAACCTAAAGAGGACGAATACGAAGATTAAAACAAATCTTTAAAATCCTCCATTTTCATTCCCCTCGATCCTTTGATTAACACGTTATAACAACGATATTTTTTTTGTTTAACGTACTCTATTGCATCCATTTTATTTTCGAATAATGTAACACCTTCCTGTTGGGTATTGTAAAAATCTGCGCCTACTAGGATCGTTTCAATGTTAAGATATCCAGCGCAAAGTTTAGCTATTGATGAATGTTCTTGCGCGGCGTAAGTTCCTAATTCAAACATGTCGCCAATTAGAATCAATTGCGATTGGTTATTCATATTTACAAATGTTTGTATGGCCGATTCTACACTACTTGGATTGGCATTGTATGCATCTAATAAAATTGTGTTACCTTTTTCGGTAATAAGTAACTGCGATCGGTTGTTTTTTGGTTCATATCCCGCAATGCCTTTTGATATATTGTCGTTACTAATATTGAAATGTTTTCCGATAGCAATAGCTGCTGCTATGTTTTGCAAATTATGCGCTCCCATTAAAGGCGACTCCATTGGAATGGTGTTGTATTGAAAATGGATATTTGGGACTAATTGACGACTCGATACAAATGTATCAGCAGCTGTGGAATGTATACTGTAAGTTGATTTATTAATTAATCTTTTACCCATATTTTCAAGCCATTTATCGTCGCTGTTTACGAAGGCAAAGCCATTGTTTTTAATTAAAAAATCATACAACTCACTTTCAGCTTGTGCTACACCTTCAATGCTGCCAAAGCCTTCTAAATGCTCTTTCCCAATATTCGTGATGATACCTAAATCTGGTTCTGCAATAGCACACAATTCTTCAATGTCTCCTATATGATTGGCTCCTAACTCTATTACTGCAATTTCACAATCGGCCTTTATCGCTAATATGGTTAGCGGCACTCCAATGTGGTTGTTTAAATTGCCTTTGGTAAATTCAATCTTATATTGGGTGGCAAGTACGGCGCTTACCAATTCTTTGGTAGTGGTTTTTCCATTGCTTCCTCCAATACCTAATATTTTTGTTTTTAATTGTTTTCTGTGATAATTGGCCAAATTTTGAAGCGTTTTTAATACATCTGTCACCATAATAATATTAGAATGTATCACTGTGGCTTCGTCTGTTATGGCATAACTGGCACCTACCGCTATGGCATGTTCTGCAAATGCATTCCCATTGAAATTAGGTCCTTTCAATGCCAAAAAAATACAGCCTTTGCTAATTTTTCTTGTGTCTGTGCAGATATTTTGCCCGTTAGCTATAAATAGGTCATAAAGTTCTTCAATTTGAATCATTTGCTGCAAAAATAGGAATAGTTTCAGTTTTAAAAAGTTTTATTCATAGTATGAAATCTCAAAGAATGGTTAAATAAGTATTTTTATAGCCCAAAAGCTTATTTATCAAATTATCAAGCTTATAAGATAAATTCAAGGCATGGGACCTCATAATTCGGTTTTTTGTGTCTTATTTATTATATTTGAATTATTATTATGTCTAAATCTTTAGTTAGTTTTTGTGCTTTAATCGTTTTTGTATTATTTAACAACCTAAATGCTCAAACTTTTCCATACCGCGTAATGGATAGTTTGAATTTTGTGGATGCATCAAATAATCCATATCCGAAAGCGTTGGCTGGTGGCTTTCAAGCACCGCAGTTTAGTTCATGCGACTTAGACAATGATGGAAAAAAAGATTTAGTTATTTACGATAGGATTGATGGCCGACTAACAACGCTTATTAATACAGGTGGTGTTAATGAGGTTAAGTACCGACTGGATAACCGCTACGCAACTTATTTTCCGAGCTTATCGCCAAATGGTTTTATGCTCATGCGGGATTATAATTTAGATGGAAAGGAAGATATCTTTACCGTTGATAATACCGCCCGTTTAATTGTTTATAAGAATATCTCAAGCAATGGAATTCCAGCTTTTGATATTATTCCACAACTTTATTTTAGAAATATCAGTGCTCAAGGTTCAACTATAGAGTACAATGAGCTCGGTATACCTTTCATACATTTGCCTGGTATTGGCGATGTTGACTTTGATGGTGATTTAGATATTTTAACGTATACCAATCAAGGGGGTGCCATTGGTCTGTATAAAAACCTACAAGTTGAAAATGGTTTGCCGCCAGATAGCATGAAATTTATGGATGTGGATTGGCGTTGGGGCGATTTTTATGACAGAGATTGTAATACTTATTTTCTAAACCAAGGTGATTCAATTGGTAAAAGAGGGCCCTCTAAATTTTACAATAAACGACATACCAACGGATCCTCCATTTGTATGTTTGATGCGGATAATGATCAGGACATGGATATTGTGCTTGGCAACGAAGGTTGCGATCACATGGTATTCTTAGAAAATGGAAGAAAAAATTATAACACAAGGTATGATACCATTATTAGTTACGATACCAATTTTGTTAGCCCAATGAATAGAGCCAAAATTTGGCTGTATCCTGCAGGTTATTATTTAGATATAGACAATGATGGTAAACGCGATTTTATAACTGCACCCAATAGTAATTCGTATCCAATTCAAAGCATTAATCAAGTGTTTTGGTTTAAGAATAACGGTTTAGACCTTGCTCCAATTTTCGGCAATAAACAATTGTTATTTAATAATGAAATACTTGATATTGGCGCAAGGAATTCATGGGCTTGTGCTGATTGGGATAAGGATGGTGATATGGATTGTCTATGTGCAACCAATGCTGATTCAGGGTGGAAAAATATATTGTACGACAGAATTTATTTATTTGAAAATAAAGGAACGGCATCAACCCCAGTTCTGAAACTTGTCAATACTAATTTTGGTAATTTTGCATCGAATCAATACAGAGCAGTTACACTTGCAATTGCTGATATGGATAATGACGGTAAGCTCGATTTGGTAACAGGGAATGAAAGAGGGGATATTAACTTTTTTAAGAATACAAGTCCTACTAACAATACGCTATCACCAACTTTTACAGCAGCTAATTCTATTTATCCTGGGTTTAATATCAATGCGGGCTTTTACAGTGCGCCAGCCGTTGGCGATGTTGATGGCGACGGTTTGAAAGACTTAGTCATAGGATCAAAGGATACTTTTTTAAAGTATTATCAGAATGTGGGTACCAAAACGGTACCTGATTTTACATTCGTTACAAAATTTTATGGACAAGCTTCTCCCAAGGATTCGTCGAGCTTTTTTTATATTCATGATTACTGCTATGATAGCTTTGATAATCCGACATGTGATAGCATTGTTGGCTATGGAATAGTTTATGAAAAATATTTATACTCTATGCCACAAATTGGGGATTTAAATGGCGATGGTAAATTAGAATTGTTAGTTGGCAACACAGTCGGTAATTTGAAATTGTATGCAATCAATAAAACCAGCCCAACGGCAAAATTTGTACAGTATAATGATTTCTATTACTACAATGCCCTACAAAATAAAAAGGTTTATAATTACCGTTTTGGCAATAGAATTGCACCTGCCTTGGTGAATTTGGAAGGCGATTCTGTGCCAGAAATATTATTAGGCATTAGTAGGGGAGGTGTTAAGTATCTAAAGCCGAATTTTAATTATAATAAATCATCTTTAACTCAGCTAAATACAATTGAGCAAATTGCAGTATATCCTAATCCTGCCAATGCATACACAACGGTTGAACTAGAATTAAGTGAAATAAAAAGTATTAAATTAATTACAACAACTGGACAGGTTATTATACCTTCTTTTGAACAAGTGGGCAGCCATATACAAATTCAAACCAGGGGTTTAAATACTGGCATATATTTTCTAAATATCGAAACCAATTTAGGGTTGATTAAGGTGGCGAAATTAGAAGTTTCTAAACAATAGTTTTACCAACAAAGGCTCATTTCTTTTTACTTTCCCTGAAAATAAAAAGATCTTCATTGTCTTTCTTCATGTAATATTTTTCTCGTGCAAATTTCTCTAAATTTCTAGTATTACTAAAAAGTTCTAGCTGTGTTTTGCGTGCGAGGGTAATTTCAGTGGAGTAATATGCTTTTTTACTTTTTAAGTCACCAATCTCTCTTCGCAATTCAATGAGGTCGATAAAATTATTGCTATCAAATACAGTCATCCAAACAATGGCGGTAATTCCTACCACCCAAAATCTATATTTTTGCCATAACTTTTTCATTCATGCAAAGATTGATTTTTTTTTAAAGGCGATACGCACAGTTTTTAGAACCTGTCTACTAAAATGGAGGGTTCGGCCCATAGTATTCAACAAAATTACGCTCGGTCTCATATAGCAGCACTTTGTGTAATTTAACACCTTCAGGTAATTGATGATCAAGAATGTTCCAAATGGCAATAGAAATATTTTCTACTGAAGGTAAAATATCTTTTAAAAATGGGACATCTTTGTTCAAATTTTTATGGTCTAAATGCACAATTACTTCATTCTCTATCAGTACTTTTAGTTTTTTCAAATCCATTACAAAACCTGTATCCTCGGAAGGTCGGCCCTTGATAGTGATATATAAATCAAAATTATGTCCATGCCAATTAGAATTGGCACATTTACCAAAAACAGCCTCGTTTTCTTCAACACTCCACTTAGGATTGAATAATTTGTGTGCAGCATTAAAATGGGCCTTACGGGTAACGAATATGACAGGAGCTAACATTTTTCTTGTATATAAAATAGGTTGCAAAGTTAGTTCAATATTATTTAATTTTGGAAACTTACAAATATGATAGTTATAACAGGTGCAGCAGGATTTATAGCAAGTTGTTTAGTTCAGAAATTAAACGATGAAGGTTATGTTGATTTAATATTGGTAGATGATTTCAGTAAAACCGAAAAAATTGATAATTGGAAGGGTAAGAAATACACACAAAAGATAGAACGCTCAGAATTTCTAGTTTGGGCAAAAAACAATGCAAATCAAATTCAGTTTATTTACCATATTGGAGCTAGAACGGATACTGCTGAATTTGATATTGAATTACTTAATCAGTTGAATTTGGAATACACAAAAGCCATTTGGAACCTTTGTGTTGAAGAAGGGTTGCCATTGGTATATGCCAGCAGCGCTGCAACTTATGGCATAGGCGAAGTTGGATTTAAAGATAATGAGGCAGATATTTCGAAACTTGTACCATTAAATCCTTATGGGCAAAGTAAACAAGATTTTGATGTTTGGGCTTTAAAGCAAGAACGCAAGCCTTATTTTTGGGTTGGACTCAAATTCTTTAATGTTTATGGTCCGAATGAATATCATAAAAACAGAATGGCTTCAGTTATTTTTCATGCTTTCAATCAAATCACAAAAAATGGTGAGCTGAAATTGTTTCGCTCGCATCACCCTGATTATGCTGATGGTGGACAAATGCGTGATTTTGTTTATGTCAAAGATGTAATGAACGTTTTGTACTTTTGGCTTCACCACCGCAAGGACAATGGTATTTACAATCTTGGAAGCGGCACAGCCCGAACTTTTAATGATTTAGGGAAGGCAGTATTTGCAAGTTTAGACCTTCAACCGGCCATCGAATACATAGATACACCCGCAGATATCAGAGATAAATATCAATATTTTACAGAAGCAGATATGTCTAAATTGAAGTCGGTAGGATATGCTATACCATTTCATACTTTAGAAGAAGGAACAGCCGATTATGTAAAGAATTATTTAATGGAAGCTAAAATACTTTAAATATTAAATATTTATTTTTAATATCGTCTGCTTTTTGTTTGTTTCTCGGAGTTTTTATGGAAAATGCTCCGGAGAATAAATTGTTTTATAGCAATGTTAACTCTAAAATAAACAAAACATTAGAATCGAAAGCAGCTGAGCAAGCAGAGTTTTTGAATAATCCTAAGTTGTCCGTGCTTTCTTTCAGTTTTGATATTTATAATGAAGAGGTTAAAATAATTCAAGCCAAAAAAAATGATATCTATGTTTTCAAAGATACGCATTTGGTATTTTGGACGAATAATGACATCGATCCAGACGCGTTAAGAAAATTCAGACAGCAAGGGTCCTTTTTTATTAAAAACAATCTGGGTTATTTTTTAGTGTCGCACAAGCTCGATAAGGACGTAGACCTTTATTTAGTTTATAAAATTTACAATCACTATGTTGTAAACAATGAGTTTTTTCCTAATTCTTTTAGTGCAGATATGAATGTGAGTGGCTCTGTTTTTAGTGAAAATGAAATGAATGTTGGTGATTCAACAAACTTCATAGAAATAAAAAAATTGCCTAATGTGAGTAACGAAGTATACAACCAAAACATTCGTTCGAATTGGTCCATGATTTTATATGTTATTTCAATTGTTTGCTTTGTTTTTTTTAGTTCGCTCTTTGCATTCAAACTCAAAGTGTTTCATTTTGGCAATTTTGTTTTAGCCATTTGTTTCTATGTTTTGATTTTAATATCCCTCACTTTTTTCGATGTTATATTTCAACAGAAGGATGACTTTTTGATGTTCATGCCAGAAGTGGCGGCATACAGCCATTGGATTCCTTCATTGGGACACAGTATTTTATTTTCATGTGGTATAATACTAATTCTTCTAATAATTTATCAATTAATTAATAATCGATACAGAGGTTATCATAAAAAGAAATGGCATTATTTTCCTGTTTCTATTGCTGTATGGCTTACTTTTTATACACTGTTGTTAAACGCATTTCCTTCGTTTGTTTTAAACTCACAAGTTAGTTTTGATTTTACCGACTTGGCCAATGTGAATTATTTAACGATTATTTCCATGACGGCTATTTTTCAGTTTTTTATTATAATCGTTATATATTTTAGAATACTTTCACACACGTTTAATCACCAATTTGAAATCAAAAGTTTTACGATTTTCCATGCAAGTTTAGGTGTGGTTTTTTTCACAACCCTTTATTTCAACGACCATTTTAATGGCTTTTTATTGATATGTTTTTATTTACTTTCAGTGATAACATGTTTTTGGTTGTTGATTCCAAAATCACTCAAAGTAAAGCATGTTCTTTATTCCGCGGCTTTGTTTTCAACCTATTTATCGGTTCAGTTCGATCAGTTAAATAGCGAGAAAGAACATGAACAAAGAAAAATATTTGCAAATAAATTTTTAGCTCAAGAAGATTTTGAAAATGAATTGGTATTGTCAAACATTGAAGCCAATTTAATAAAACAAGATGTTTTTAGTGAGTTTTATAATTATAATAAAAATGATTACTCCGAATTAGAACTCAATTATAAGTATGCTTTTTTCTCGGACTATATTAAAAATTACGATATTGACTTCTTGCGTTATGATAGCATGGGCAATGAGTTAACGCCAAATAATTTTAGTTTTTCTACAATCAATTCAATATACAATAATTCAACTCATAAGAGTATTTCTAATTATTTTTTATTTATAAAGGATGTGAATTATTTGGGAGGGTATTTGGCCAAGTATGAAATATGTCCGGGTAAAAGAACCATTGGCTATGTTTTTATCATGTTGATTCCCAAAATCAAAAGTGATCTTTTTAACTTGGATTATTTTTTTAATAAAAAGGCCAATTCATCTGTTAAGAATTTTCAATATTCTTTTGCGGTCTATCAAAATCAAGAATTAGTAAAAGGACTGGGCAGTTTCCCTTTTAAGCTTCGCGATAATCGTCCTTTTAATACCATGGAAGATGTGTCTTTTTTTGAGCAACAAAACTATTCACACTTGCTTAAAAAAATTGATGAAAGAACGTTTCTAATTGTTTCAAAACAAGCTACCAATTGGCAAAAGAAAATAGGAGAGCTAACCTCTGTATTGCTATTTTTTATGGGTGTTCTGGTACTTGGTTATATTTTGCTTTATCTCTTAGTTTTGTTAATTCGTTTTGTGCGCAAAAATTCCTTTTTTGTAAAAATATATGCAGCCTTTGTCTCGCATCTGCGCATTGTTAAGATTAATAAATTGTATTTAGAAACCAAGATTAGAATTGCTTTTTTATTAATGGCCGTAATAATTTGTTCATTAGTTTCTTACTTTACTGTTCAGAATGTCAACTCGAGTTTTAATGAAAAGCAAAATGAAGAGCTAGATAAAAAGATGTCCCAAATTGTTAATGAGATAGAAATAGGATATCAAAGAAAATCGGAGCGTTCTATGAATACCTTAATAAAACATTTGGCTTATAGTTATGAGGTTGATATCAATTTGTATACGCCCGATGGCAAATTAGATAAAACCGGGAATGAAAAAATTTACACCGAAGGCTGGTTCGCGCCATTAATGAATAGTAATGCTTATTTCGAACTTTCAAAAATTAAACGTTATAATTTTAAACAAAGTGAAAGTATTGGAAAACTAACTTACCTGTCAAGTTACAATGCATTATTTGATGAAAATAGAAAATTGATCGGATACGTGCATTTGCCATATTTTGCGAAATCACTCGATTTGAAAAAGGAGTTTTCAAAATATTTAGGCAGTCTTTTAAATATTTCAACTTTATTATTATTACTTTCTCTAGTTGCAGCAACTTATGTGGGCAAATCATTAGTTAAACCACTGAAAATAATGATAAGTAGAATCTCTCAAATTAAAGTAGGAACCCAGAACAAACCAATTGAGTGGTATCAGAATGATGAAATTGGTCAGCTTGTTCACCAATATAACCTAATGCTGAAGAAACTTGAATTAAGTACGGAAAAATTAGCGCAAAGTGAGAGAGAAGGTGCATGGAAAGAAATGGCCAAACAAGTGGCCCATGAAATTAAAAATCCATTAACCCCTATGAAATTACATTTACAATATTTGCAAATGGCAATTAATAGAAAAGATGAAGATTTGCTTGAGAAGATAAGCAGAGTTACGGACATATTAATTGTACAAATTGATCAATTAAGTAAGATGGCGGAAGAGTTCTCTTCATTTGCTCAAATGCCTATCGCTATCCTCGAAGTCTCCAATATTTCTGAAATATTAATGTCTGTCATCCATTTATTCAAAATACAGTCAGGAATTGAGATAAATTATACTATTGTGCAAAAAAATGCGTTGGCATATATTGACAAAGACCAATTACAACGAGTCTTTACCAATATTCTTAAAAATGCACAACAAGCTGCCAAAGATGATGAATCTTGTATGATTGAAGTGAAACAATGGGTTGAAGACCATCAAATTCACATTAGTTTTAAGGATAATGGAAAGGGGATAAGTGATGAATTGAAAGATAAAATATTTATGCCGAATTTTAGCACGAAAACATCTGGTATGGGATTGGGACTTTCAATTTGTAGAAAAATTATTGAAAACGTGAATGGTTCAATCACCTTTGAAAGTGAACTAAATACTGGAACAACCTTTCTAATTGTGTTACCTCTCGTCAATCATTCTTAAGCTCCATTGTCAACTATTTATTGATAAAAAAAATACTTGTCATATCGCTTTTTTTATTCCTAGCAATTTGTGGGTTTTCGCAAAGTTTAAGGCATGCCTATTTCAATTTATCTACCGATACTCTAAAATTGGATTCAATTACAATAATACCTGAAAGTATTACTGTTTTTAAAAATGGTCAAGTAATTACAACTGGTTATCGTTTCTTTCCCAAAAAAAATCAATTGGTAGTAGATACCTCATCCATAAAAGGAACCTTGCATATTTATTACAGAATTCTGCCTATCAACCTAGAAAATACCTACGCTCATAAATCGAAAAATATAATCGAACCTGTAAATGTTAAACCACGCAATTTTTATGATTATGGTGGAACAAATAATGGGGCTTCGTTATTTAATAATTCTGGGTTAAACATAAACGGCAACATAGCAAGAGGATTGGGTTTTGGTAATAATCAAGATGTAGTGGTTAATAGTAATTTAAATTTGCAAATGAGCGGCAATTTGGGCAAAGGTGTTACTATTTTAGCCGCTATAAGTGATGAAAATAACCCCATTCAACCCGAAGGGAATACACAGCAGATACAGGATTTTGACAAGGTATACATCACCCTTCAAAAAGATAGTAATTCGCTTACGGTAGGAGATGTGTTGATGAAATCACAAAAGGATAATTACTTTATGAAGTATTACAAGAAATCGCGGGGTGTGCAATTTGATTTTAGGGCGTCGAATAAATATAGGTATCATTTGCATTCGGATGCTGCAGTATCGCGTGGTAGATTTGTTAGAAATGAAATACAAGGAACTGAAGGGAGTCAAGGACCCTATCGATTGCAAGGAGCAAACAATGAATTAAATATTATCGTGATTTCAGGTACCGAGGTAGTCTATCTTGATGGAGAGAGATTAAATAGGGGTCAACAAAACGATTATGTTATTGATTATAATTCAGGGGAACTTACTTTTATGCCCAAAAAATTGATTAATAAGTTTAGTAGGATAGTTGTTGAATTTCAATACAGTGATAGAAATTATGCACGATCGGTTTTTGTAATTAGCAACGAATTTAAAACAGGTAGATGGTCACATTCAGTTCAATATTTTAGTGAACAAGATAATAAACTTCAGCCGACTGATACTTCTAATAAGAATAATATTCAGAAGATATTAGCCAATGCTGGTGATCAAAAAGCCTTGTTTCAAAGTGTTAGAAAATATACCGATTTTCAGCGTGATAGGGTGATGTATCGCCAAATCGATTCTCTAGGGAATCCTATTTTTTTACACGCCACCTCAGCAGAATCTGATTCTGTTTTTTATACGGTAACATTTTCTTTAGTTGGTCAAGGGAAGGGCAATTATGTGGCATTGACCAGCGCTTCAAATGGCCGTGCTTATGCTTGGATAGCGCCTGTGAATGGCATTCCGCAAGGGAGCTACGAGCCCTATATTGAATTGGTGGCGCCTAATAAATTGCAAATGCTCAGCACGAATTCAATATTTCAGATTAACAAAAATACAAGTTTTAAATTCGAAGGCGCTTATTCTAATTATAATCAAAATACACTCAGTTCATTAGATAAGGGCAATGACGACGGATTTGGTTTGTTTATGGAGTTAAAACAGAAAAATTTTGAGCGCAATGATTTTATAATTTCTAATGAAATAAAAGTTGAATTTGCTAATAAAAATTTTAAATACATTGAGCGTTTTAGGGCTGTTGAATTTGATAGAATATGGAATCGCCAATTAATAAATATTAACAATGTGCGTCCAATATTAAATGAGCTTATTTCGAATGTGAAATCCACCATTGAATACAAACATAAAACACGATTGGTTTTAGAAGGTTCGAACTATAAAAAGGGTGAATTGTTTAACGGCTATAGAGGATTGAGTGAACTGAGCTATACTACTACGCATTTGCAATTGTTGGCAATGGGAGAATTGCTTTCCACTAATTCTAAGCAAACAACTGTTGCTGCAAAAAATAATTACTTCAAATACAAAGGTGGATTTACATATCTATTTAAAAATATTAAAATAGGCGCGGATGGAACACAGGAGCAAAGTCTTTTTAAAGAAGATACATCAAGTAATTTAGGAAAAACATCCTTTGGCTTTAATCAAATATCGATATTTATTCAAAGTCATAATTCTGTTAAATGGAAGTATAAATTAGATGCAAGTGTTCGTAATGATTACTTGCCAATAGGAGAGGTTTTTCAACAAAGTTCTACCGCATACAATGGCATGGGGACTTTAGAACATAACGACGCAAAAAATAATCGATTATTATTAACTTCTAACTATAGAAAACTCGAAACAAAAAATCAAACAGCACCAGAACAAACTATTCTAAATAGAATTGAATACAACGCCAATTTCTTTAAAAAAGTAATAGGAACAACTACCTATTATCAAATAGGGACTGGTAGAGAGCAGAAACGCCAATTCTCTTATACACTGGTACAAGCAGGTTTTGGTACCTATGCTTGGATTGATTACAATGGGAACGGAATAGAAGAGCTTAATGAATTTGAAATAGCCACCTATTCCGATCAAGCAAAATATGTGAAAGTATATTTGCCAACTAATGAATTTATAAAAAGTAATACCAATGAATTCAATCAAACAATTCGCATGCAAGCGCCACAGAAATGGCAGTCTGCAAACAGTTTCAAACGTTTCGCTACAAGGTTTAATACCATCACTTCGTATAAAGCCGATCGAAGAATAACGGATAATAGTTTACTTACTATAATTAATCCATTTAAATTGGATGTGGCAGATACTGCTTTGATAGCTGTGAGCAGCTTGATTAAGCAAACAACGTTTTATAACAGAACAAGTGCTAAATTCGGAATTGAACATACCATTCAAACTAGCAGGGTAAAATCTTTTCTAAACAGTGGTTTTGAATGGCGTAAAATTGATAAACAAAATATGATTTTGAGATATGGTTTTAATAAACAGTTTAATGTAGTAACGGCTCTGGAAGTTCAGTCTAAACAAAACACCAATCAGTTTTTCACCAATCGAAATTACAATTATAAAACAAATTCTATTTTCCCGGAAATATTTTACCAAACACTTCAAGGCTTCAGAATGGGTTTGTTTTATAAGTATCTTGAAGCGGCTAATCAGAAGGATTTAGGTGGTGAACTGGTTTATATTTCAGAAGTAGGAGCTGAGCTTAGATATTTTGTAATTAATAAGGGCAATATAGACGCAAAAATAACCTCCCATAATATCAATTATAAAGGTAACCCAAATAGTCCACTAGCATTTGATTTGTTAAATGGGTTAAGCAATGGTCAGAATATTACATGGAATATAAGTTTCGGAGGTAAAGCCGCCGGCAATATTCAGATAAATATAAGTTATGAAGGTCGCAAGACCCAGGTATATAAAACCGTTCATATTGGAAGAGCCGAAGCCAGATATATATTTTAGTACTTATGTAAATACCCTCAACATTGTGCCAGTAAGTGTTGTATTGTATTTGGTAAGATTAGAATTAGCTGGTCCTTGTGTTACAGCACCTGAACTATTAAACATGGCATTGTGATTGGGGCAAACGAAATTGTTATTAGTTGCATTGTAATTTATTGTGGTGCCTTCGTGTGTACAAGCCGTGGCCACTGCCAAAAATGTACCTGAATTGGTGCGAGCTACGATGACCCGATCTTTTACAAGGAAGCCTCCGTTGTTGGAAAGTGCTCCTGTAGAGACATCAATAGTGAAATCAACATTAGTAGGGGGTGTGCTAGTTTTTTTACAACCAGTCAGACTGCCAAAACAAACAGGGGCTAAGACAAGTGCAGCGCCTATTCCAACTTGGGCAAGAAAATCTTTTCTTTTCATTTTTCTTTTTTATTGGGTTTTTATTTATGATATTAATTTTGCAATTCCAAATGCGGCGGCGGCGGCTAATAGTCCGATTAAAGTAACTTTTGCAGCTCCTGTAAGGGGTGGCTGGCCTGTAACTTTACTTTTAAAATATCCGAAGGTAAAAAGACATAAAGTCGTTAGAGCTAGAGATAATAATAATCCTTCTTGTGGATTCGCTGTAACCATATAAGCCGCCAATGGAAGCAAGCCTCCAATGAAGTAAGAAATGCCAATTGTTAAGGCACTTTTTTTAGCTCTGTTAGGATGAGGTTCTTCTAAACCCAACTCAAACCGCATCATAAAATTGACCCATTTGGTTTTATCTTTCGATAATTCTTTTGCAATAATTTGTTGTGAGTTTTCACTTAATCCGTATTCTGCAAAAACTTCCATAACCTCCTCAAGTTCTTTTTCGGGTACACGCTCTACTTCCTCGTATTCGCGTTTAAGTTCGCTTTGATAATGGTCTAATTCCGTTCTGCCAGCTAAATAACCACCTAATCCCATGGCAATACTACCAGCCACAATTTCGGCAATTCCAGCGGTAATAATTACAGTATTGCTATCAACAGCTCCACTGAGTCCTGCCGCTAAAGCAAATGGAACGGTCAATCCATCACTCATGCCGATTACGGTATCGGTAATAAAATCTGAACTCTTTAAATGGGTTTCGTTATGTGTCATGTTGTTTATTCTTCTGCTTTGTTTTTTAAAGTCATTAGTAAATTATAGGCGCCTTCAGTCACAATTTGCTTAGAAGGTGAAATTACAGTTATAATTTCTATCCATCCATTTTCGATATTGCCAACTTCTATTTCTAACATGTTGAATTGTTTGTCACCCAACACTTCAAAAATAAACTGTTTTCCTTCAAATCGCACAACAGCATTTTCTGGTAAAACAGAAGCAATATTGTTTTTTATTTCAATCTCTGCATTCATATACATACCCGGTATTAATGATTTATCATAGTCATCGAAGTGACAATGAACTTCTGTGCTTCCATTTTGATTTAAATCTTTGCTAATTAATAAAACTTGACATTTGTGTTGGATTTCTGGGTGCACATTATTAAAGGCAACCAATTTTTGACCGATAAACAATTTGTTTATATCCTTTTCATAAACATTTAAGTTTAGGTGGATATCAGAGGGGTTTACGAGTTCAAAAAGCACTTCACTTGGGTTAATATATTTACCGATATTGGCATTTACTTTACTAGTAAAACCATTAATTGGCGAATAAATATTGATGCTTTTTGATATCGAATTTTCATTCAAATTGTCTGGATTAATACCAATTAGTTTTAGTTTTTCGGTTAAAGATTTGATGGTTATTTTTTGAGTGAGATAGTTTGCCTTTGTTTGTTCAAATATTTTATCACTGGTAGTTTTTGTTTTATTAAGTTCTAATTGTCTTTGGTACTCGCTTTCAATTGAACTGAATTGTGCTTTTGCAATTAATAGATCTTGTTGCAATTGAATATATTGCTGATCCTCTATTGTTGCAATAATTTCGCCCTTATTCACATGCATGCCCGGCAATAAGTTTGTAGATTTTAAATAGCCTCCTAAAGGTACACTAATCGATACCATGTTTTGCGGCGGAACATCTATTTTTCCATTCACTTTAAGTGTCGATGAAACCTGTTTTTGCTCTATTTTTCCAAGTACAATGCCTGCATTTTTAAATTGAGCATCCGTTAATGTAACTTGGGTTTGAATAACTTCTGTTTTGTTTTCTTCTTTTGTTGGTTTCGTATTACACCCGCTTGTTATAACAAGAAGTGAAATGATTATGCAAGTAATATAACTTGATTTATAGGTTGTTTTTTTAATTAATTTCATTGGTTTAAACTGTGTTTGTTGTTTGATAAAATGTTCTCATTGGTCCATGGTATTTGTTGCAAAAAAGCAGCGTTGCGTTTACTGCAGTTTTTAACATCGCAAATATTACATTGGTGTGGCATGCATCCATCTATATGCACGAAGAACTCCACACGTTCTTTAAAATGTTTGGTTAATAGATTTGTTAGTCGATCGAGTATTTGGTGAGCTTCGTTAACATTGATATAAAATGGCACTGTTAAATGACAGTCGATGTGGTAAAATCCCGCATAATTTATCACGCGCATATTGTGTATATCAACCCATTCCACTTCCCTGTGTTCATTTAATACTTTAATTATCACCGCAATGATTTCGTTGTCAGTTTCATCCATTATTCCTGCGATAGATCGTCTTATGATTTTGTACCCGGTAAAAATAATGATGAAAGCAAATAGAAGCGCAGCAGCACTATCAATCCATTCTTTACCTGTAATTATAATTAATAGGATACCAAGTAACAAGCCAAGCGTTGAGTAAGTGTCAGATTTTAAGTGACTACCACTTGCAATAAGGATTGGTGAATTTTCTTTTTTACCTTTGTTGACGCAAATTTGCCCGACAATATAATTTACAACTGCTGTTATGGCAATTAATACGATACCATAATCTAACTTCTTTATTTGGTGTGGATGGATTAAATTGTTTAAGGCTTCGTAAATGATAATCAATCCTGCGACACTTATTAAAACGCCTTCAATAGCTGAGGAAAGAAATTCTGCTTTGCCATGCCCGTATGGATGTTCCTTGTCTTTGGGTTTAGATGATAAGATAATGCTGTATAGGCCTATGAATCCTGCAACTACATTGACAGTGCTCTCCATTGCATCTGTAAGTATGGCTACCGATGAAGTTAAAATCCAAGCCACAACTTTAATAATAAATAATAATACAGAAACACCTACTAGTAATTTCTGCATACGTATTGTATTTAATTCTTTCTTCATTGTAATTTTTGTCCTTGTTCTAAATATCTCAAATATAAGATGGATTCATTTAAATTCTTAACTGCATTTATATACTCATTTTGTATGCTTATGGCTTGATTGGTGAGCATAACAAAATCGAGATAATTGATTTCGCCATTTGAAAACTGAATTTTAGAACTACTAATAATTGTTTTAGCATTATTCAAAGCAATGGTTTCGTAATAAGTCACCAATTGGGAGCTTTTATTGAATTGAAGTAGTGCTTTTTCAAATTCAATTTTTATAAGCTGAATGCCATTAAAATAGTTTGAAGAAGCAATCGTCTCATTTATTTTTGATGCGTTAATACTTGCTTTTTGGGCGCCATAAAACAATGGTATTCCAATGCCAAATTGAAATGATTGAAATCTGGTAGAAGTCGTATAACTTTGTCTATCGGCACCTTCTCCCTTCATACTCATATTGCTATAAGAAACACCAAGATTAGGCATCAATTTAGACCTTTCAAGCGCCGTATTTTGCTCAGCTATCTTTGTTTGTTGTTTTAATATTTCGATACTGGGATGCTTTGAAAGCTGAGCCGTGTCTATGGAAGTATTATATGTCAACTTAAAAATCGGTTCAGATGGTTTAAAAAATGTTTTAGAATTTAATAAATACTGAAATTGGCATTGAATGATTTTAATGTCCGCTCGAATTTCATTCAGTTGATTCGTTACCATCCCTTGCTGTGTCTCGGCTGTTATTTTCTCTAATAAATTACTTTCTCCTGTTTTGAAATTTAAAATTGATTTTGACAAGAACTCCTGATAAATACTATCAGACCGCATTAATAATTTTTCTTTTTCAAATAAAAAATAGAGCGTATAGTAAATGGTAGAGACTTCTTTTACTAAATCTTTTTCCTTTAAATTTAGTTGCAATAGGCTGTTTTTCCATGTTTCAGTCAAAACTGATTTTTGCTTGGTGTATACCGTTGGGAAATTGATATTTTGACCAATGCCAAAGCGCGTGTCCGAATACCAGCTATTTAATTGACCATATTCAATTCCAAGATTTGTTTGAGGAATGGCAATAGCCGTTTTAATATATAGTTTCTGATATTCTGTTTTTAAGTGCTCATTTTTAAGCGTTAAATTGTTTTTAATGACCGAGTCTATTGCAGCTTGTAATTTAATACCTACTTGAGCTTGCACTGACCAAGGAAATATAATGACTAATGCAAATAAACTGCTTTTAAATATTGGTTTCATCTGTTGAGTTTGATTTATTAGGAACCATGTTTTCAAATAATATATAAAGAACCGGAAGTACAAAAAGTGTAAGGAATGTAGCAATCATTAATCCACCAATTACAACCGTAGCTAATGGGCGTTGAACTTCAGCGCCTGCGCCATTGCTTAATGCCATTGGCAAAAACCCAAGTGATGCAACAAATGCAGTCATTAAGACTGGACGTAACCTCAATTTTGTACCTCTTATAACAATTGCTTTTAAATCTGTGAGCCCATGTTGTTTTAACTGATTAAATTCAGCAATTAATACAATGCCGTTTAAAACAGCAACTCCAAATAAAGCAATGAATCCTACACCTGCACTGATACTAAATGGCATACCTCTTAAGGCTAAGAATAAAATTCCGCCAATTGCAGAAAGTGGTATTGCTGAATAAATAAGTAGGCCTTGTTTGACCGAATTAAATGCAAAGTATAGCAACACAAATATCATTAGGAGTGATACGGGAACAGCAATCATTAATCTTTTTTTTGCTGCTTCTAAATTCTCAAATGCACCGCCATAAGTAGGGTAGTAGCCAGCTTGGAATTTCATTTGTTTACCAACTTTAATTTTTAACTCATCAACAATGCTCTGAACATCGCGACCTCTTATATTAAATCCTACAATAATTCTGCGTTTTGCATCTTCTCTTTGAATTTGGTTAGGCCCATCTTTAATTTCTACTTTTGCAAATTGTGACAAGGGCACTTGACTACCACTTGGTGTCGGTATCAGCAAATTCTGAACATCCGATAATTCGTTCCTTTTTTCGCCACTTAATCGAACAACCAAATCAAATCTTTTCTCACCTTCAAATATTAATCCAGTGCTTTGCCCTGCAAAAGCTGTATTTAATATTCTGTTGATATCAGATATATTCATGTTATATTGTGCAATTGTGTTTCTATTGTATTCAATATTAATTTGAGGCATACCAGTGACAGGTTCAATATAAATATCTTTCGCACCATCCACGGTTGCAATGATTGCGCCAAGTTTTTCAGCATAGCCAGCCAATGAATCTAAATTTTCTCCAAAAATTTTACAAACAACATCTTGCTTTGCACCGGTCATTAACTCATTGAATCGCATTTGAACAGGATATTGAAAGCCAAATGTTACACCTGGCACTGCTTCTAGGGCCTTACCCATTTTGTCCGCCAACTCATTAAAAGTCTCAGCACTCTTCCATTCTTTTTTATCTTTCAAGATAATCATAATGTCCTGAGCATCCACTGGCATGGGGTCGGTAGGAACTTCGCCGCTGCCTATTTTTGAAACAACTTTTATAACCTCTGGAAATTGTTTTAGTAATATATTCGAGGCTTTTTGCGAAGCATCGATACTCACATTTAAATTACTTCCAGGCAATACCCTGGTTTCCAAAGCAAAGTCACCTTCTTCAAGTGCTGGAATGAATTCACCTCCTAACTTTGTGAAAACAAAAATAGAAATAACAAACAATACAACAGTTGCTGAGATAATTATTTTAGGGAATCGTAAAACCTTGATTAATGCATTTTGATAGCTGTGTTCAACTTTTGCCATTAATTTGTCGGATAAGTTTTGCTTCTTTTTAACCGTTTTACTTAAAAACAGTGCACTCATCATGGGTATATAGGTGAGTGATAAAACAAAGGCTCCAATTAATGCAAAGGCTACTGTTTGTGCCATTGGTTTGAACATTTTTCCTTCGATGCCTTGCAAGGTAAATATTGGTAAATAAACAATGAGAATGATAATTTGTCCAAAAACTGCACTGTTCATCATTTTTGAAGCCGAGTATCTGACTTCATCATCCATTTGTTTTTGTTCAATTTTAAGCACAGAACCAAATTTTTTGGTGTCAGCTAATTGATGCATGACTGCTTCAACAATTATTACCGCACCGTCGACAATCAATCCAAAATCGAGCGCGCCTAAACTCATTAGATTGCCACTTACACCGAATAGATTCATTAGTATAATAGCAAATAACATGGACAATGGTATGACAGATGCAACAAGTAAACCGGCCCTGAAATTGCCTAAGAAAAGCACCAAAATAAAAACGACGATTAAGGCGCCTTCCATCAAGTTTTTTTCAACCGTACTAATCGCATTATCTACCATCTTTGTTCTATCTAAAAAGGGCTCAATCAAAATACCCTCAGGTAGCGATTTCTGAATTTGCTCGATTCTTTGCTTAACATCTTGAATAACCTCCGAGCTATTTGCTCCTTTCAGCATCATAACAACCGCCCCAGCCACTTCACCTTTGTCATTGTATGTCATAGCGCCATAGCGGGTCGCATGCCCTAATTTTATCTCTGCCACATCGCGAATGAAAACAGGATGTCCATTGTGATTATTGGTAATCGAAATATTTGCAATATCTTCCGTATTAGTAAGTAATCCTTCGGATTTTATAAATAAAATAGTTGGCCCTTTTTCGATATAGGCTCCTCCTGTATTCTGATTGTTTTTTTCAAGAGCCTTAAAAACATCATCAATATTGATGTTTAATGATTGCAGCTTATTTGGATCTATTTCAATCGTGTATTGTTTTAATTTTCCTCCAAAACTACTGACTTCGGCAACACCTTTTACGCCAATTAATTGCCTTCTTATCATCCAATCTTGGATAGTCCTTAAGTCGGTTTCATTATATTTGCTTTCATAACCTGGTTTTGCCCTCACGACATATTGGTATATTTCCCCAAGGCCAGTAGTTACTGGACCCAATTCAGGAGTCCCAATATCTTTTGGTATTTGAGATTGAATCTTTTGAAGTCTTTCAGTAACTTGCTGTCTAGCCCAGTATACATCAGTTGCGTCGTCAAATACGATGGTTACCAAAGATAATCCAAAACGAGAAAAACTTCTAATTTCTTTAATGCCATGTATATTGCTATTGGCTTGCTCAATTGGAAAGGTTACCAATCTTTCTATGTCTGTTGCGCCATAAGATGGGGCGACTGTAATTATTTGGACCTGATTGTTTGTAATATCAGGTACTGCATCTATTGGTAATTTACTGACCTGATAGACTCCATATCCTATTAAACCTATGGTAAATAATAGAATTATTAATTTGTTTTTTATTGAAAATGCTATTGTTTTTGTAAGCATCAGTTTGTTTTTTAATTAAGCCTTGTAATTACAAGGAAATATTGAAAATAATGATAAAATGAAATTGCAATTTAACTCACATCAAAATATTAAGGATTTTACAAACCCAAAAGCTAATATAGTGCTGAATTTTTGCTGACAGAAAAGTATTAAGCGAACTTTGGTGGTTGCCAAATTGATTCAGTTAACCTTGAGGTATAGAAGGCCTCTTTGTAATTTATTGTTCCTTTTATTAAAAAAAATGAATCAATTTCAATGGAATTTCCAGTGTTTACAACTTCTGCAATAATTGAATGAAAAACAATGGTGCAATGTGATTTAAAAGGTAAATTGTCATGCTGTTTATCGCTAATTTCATTCTCGGAATCATTGTAATGCATAGTCAAAAAGTCGATGAATGAAATTTGACTGTCAACTTTTTTATGTTGTACGAAGTGTGAAACCAACTGAGGAATTTTTAACAACTGATGTAATTCAGTGTTTGAGAAAGTAATTGCAAAAAGCAATAATATAACAGTTGTTTTTTTCAACTTTGCAAAGATAAAGCTATTCTTAAACAATTAAACAAACAAAAAAAATCTATTTTTGCGATATGTTTATTTCAGGTTTTACCATCGCAAGAAACGTTGTAAAGGCCGACTATCCTATTCGTGAGGCCATTTATTCCATTCTGCCCTTGTGCGATGAGGTTATAGTAGCCGTTGGTAAAAGTGAGGATTCAACGCTCGAGTTTATTAAGAGTTTTAACGAACCCAAAATTAAAATTATTGAAACAATTTGGGATGATGCCTTAAGGGAAGGAGGGAAGGTTTTGGCAATAGAAACGGATAAAGCGAAACAAGCGATTAATCCAAGGGCTGATTGGTGTTTGTATATTCAAGCCGATGAATGTTTAGATGATAGAACAAGAGATAATCTTAAAATTCAATTAGAAAAGTATCAAAATGATTCCAATGTAGAAGGTTTGTTATTTGATTACACTCATTTTTTTGGTAGTTATAACTATAGAGGAGATAGCAGAAATTGGTATAGACATGAGATTAGAGTAGTTAAAAACTGGGCATCGATTCATTCATATAAGGATGCGCAAGGCTTTCGAATTGATGGCAGAAAATTAAAAGTTAAGAAAGCTAATGCAACTATTTTTCATTATGGTTGGGTGAAAAATCCTGAATTGCAGCTTGAAAAATTAAAGCAAGCTCGAAAACTTTGGCATAGCGATGAGTTTTTAGAAAAGGAATATGAAAATATGCAAGTCTACGATTTTGATCAAGTGGATTCTTTAGAAAAATATAATGGGCACCATCCTGAAGTTATGAAAGCAAGAATCGCAGCTCAGAATTGGAACTTTAGATTTGACACTTCAAAAAAGAATATGCCGTTTAAGAAAAAACTGCTTTACAAGATAGAAAAATTGACTGGAATTCGCATCGGAGAATATAAAAACTATAAACTGCTTTAGATAACTAAGGTGTTTCTGAAGCTATTTTGGTTAAGCCCACATAGTCTATTATGGTAATCTTCCTTCCTTTAACTGAAATCAAATTTTCGGTTTTTAGTTTTTTCAATTGTCTTACCAATGATTCAATAGCAGTTCCCATAAAATTAGCTAAATCTTCTCTTGAAAAAACGAGGGTGCCATTAAGGGATAATTTTTTATCTAAAATTAGCAAGGTTAGAGCTACACGCTCAGCCAGTGGTTTTCTCATAAAATCTAAAAGCTTTATATTGAGCATTTTTACCAACTGAGAGAGATAAAAGATAAAAGCTTGATTTAGTTCAATGGATTTTTCTAATTCTAATTTTATAATTTCCTTTGGTATTATTTCAATCTCGCAATCCTCCATAGCTGTTGCGTTCACACCACACTTCTCATTGTTTAACAGGGGCGAAACCCCGAAGACCAACCCTTTCCCTAAAATAAAAACAATGTCTTCTCCACCTAAGGCGTTAATAGAGTATATTTTAACAAAACCTTTTTTAATGCAATATAATCCAGCTGCATACTCGTAGTCATATACAATTGTAGTGTTTTTTTTGTATTTTGCTGAAATTGATGTTGCTAGTAAACGCTCATTAATTTCAGTAGGCACTTGCTGCCAAATTGGAGCAGTATTAAAGAAAAATTTTTCAATATGTAGATTTTTATCCAATAAAATAAGTGTAGGTCTTTGGGCAAATATATAGATTAATCACAATAAAAAAAGGACAGATGATAACAATCATCTGTCCTTTTTGGTTATTTTAAAATATAGAGTTATTCTACAATTATTTTTTCTGTATGAACACCTTCTTCAGATTCAACACGTATCACAAATAAACCTTTAGGTAGATTTGACAATTGAATTGAATTGTTGAATGTGCCATTCATAATTACCTTACCTGTAATATCAATTACTTGATAGTTGGCATCTGTTGCATTTTGGATAGTAACAATACCTGCAGATGGGTTAGGATAAACAACTACATTGTTGTTACCTTCATTAAATTTAACAACTTTAATATCACTGAATGCATATTTACCATCATTGTCTACTTGTTTCAATTTATAGTAGTTGATTGCATTTGTTTTATTGTGAATCATAAAGTAGCTGTTTAATTGATCAGATGAACCTTTGCTATTTAAAACACCTATTGTTTTCCAATTTACTAAATCAGTAGAATACATAACTTCAAAATATTTATTATTTTCTTCCGAAGCAGTTTGCCAATTTAAGTCAACTGTTTTAGTAGATTGATTAGGAATTGCTGTAAAGTTAATTAATGATACAGGAAGTGGATTTAATCCGCCTAATGAACCAAAGGTGAAAGGACTAAATGTATTCACTGCTTCTAAAGTTGCAGAAGTTGAAGTGGTTGTATTGGTTAAGGTAGAAATGTCTTCCCAATCAGAACCATTATAATGGGCAACTATTAAGTCACTTGATGCAGTGTTGATTACACCACTAAACACTTTGTCATAGAAAAATAAAGTAACGTCCATTGCTGTTTGATCACCTGTGCGATCAATATTCCAATATTCTTTAGATGATACTCTTGTTAAACCAGATGCAACACTTAAGTCGCTATATGGAGTGTTGAAATATTCAATGGTGAAGTTAGATACATAAGCACCATTGTTACCGCTATTGCGTAATAACTTGGCAGGAGCAAATTTTCCATTCTTTCCAACTGGGAATGTGAATGTGTTTTCAGTTGTACTTCCAATTTTGAAAAGTGTTTTTCTAACTGGGCCATCGATATAACTAGAATTACTTCCACCTACAACGATTATAAAGTTTTCTAAAGTCAATAAATTAGATGTTGTTGATTTGATAACACCATTTGTTAAATATAAGCCTTTGAAAACTTTTAATGGAGCAAGAATAGTTAAACCAGCAGTATTGTTGATAGTCAAAGTGTCAATAGTACCTGAGCTAAATACAGAAGCAGGTATTGATTGTGCCGATGAACCTACAAAATGAACAGAACCACCTGAAGTATTGATTAAACCTGTTGAAGCAATGTTGCCTGCAATTTTAAGTACTGCAGTATTAGTTAAAGTAGCACCATTTCTTACTGTTAAGTTTTTGCAATAACCGATACCACTAGATAAACTTGGTAAGTTTGCTACACCAGAAGGAACAACAACATCTGTAGTGAGGGTAGGGACACTTCCACACCAATTAGCAGTCGTTTGCCAATTAGTACTTGTTCCACCTATCCAATAGCCATTGGTATTAGTTACCTCAGCCATACCTGGTAAACTATTGTCTGAAGGACAAGTTCCATTTTGAACTACGGCTCTATATAAAGTAGTTGCAGTAACACTTGAGAAATTATTAGTAGTTCCTGTATTTGAAATATTGGTCCAAACCAAACCGTTATCTGTAGATTGTTGCCATTTAGTGACAGAACCTGTTTTACCAGTCAATGTTAGAGTTCCAGAATTTGAACCACCACAAAAAGTTTTTGAATCAACTAAGCCACCTACTGAAGGTGTACCAGTAACCACAGTGATAGTGATGCCAGGTGTAAACGCTGGGCTTCCACAACCACTATTTTGAACTTGAGCACGGTAGTAATAAGTTGCACCTGAAGTTGATAGAACTTGGTTGTATGTGTTAGTTGTATTAGCAATATCAGTTGCAGTGCTAAAGTTGCTGTTTACATCCCTTTGCCATTTTAATATGGTAACTTGATTGCCATATAAAGTTAATTTAACAGTACCACCTGCACAAATTGTATTGCTTTCAGCCAAAATATTGCCTGTAATCGTAGCAGTTACATTGATATAGGTACTGGATGTTGGAAGGTTTGAGCAACTTGCTGGGCTAGTTGAATTAACAATAGCACGGTAGTATGTAGTTTGGTTTAAATTGGTAACAGTTAAAGAAGTTGTTGTATTAGAAATGGATGTTGTGCTTGAGAAATTTTGATATTGAGAAGATTCCCAACGAACAACTGTTCCAGTTAAACCAGTTAATGTTAAGGTAGTTGAATTTGTACCGGGGCATACATTTACGTCACCACCTGTGATGGTTCCACTAGAAACACCTGAAGATATGCTAATATTACGAGTTGAATGTGCAACATTATTGGTAATTGCATCAAGTGGCATATCACCATATTCATAAATGCCTTCTGCTGCATTAGTTCCTTTTTCATCATCCCATTCGCCAGAGAAACTGTACATTAATACAAAATCTTGCTCTCCATTAACCGAAGAGTTAGTGGTTGGATAATCATCAGGTTGACTTCCGCTCCAATTAATCCATCTACTTGATATAGAATTTGGACCGCTATTCCATGAATTACCTGAAGAAAATGGAGTGCCTGATTCAGGACCAGTTAACCAATAAAAATTACCTTCAGATAAATTTTGATTAGCATAGGTCGTTACACCAGTAAGATTGTTGATTTCTGTATAGTTGTCACTAGCACCTAACCATGTAAATAAGTAAGCTGACATCTGCCATACAAAATTATTTTCATCTTGTGATGTCAATGTTGCTAAGTAACCTTTTCTGCCGTAATAAGAAGTTTCACTCGCATTGGTTCTTGTAGTCGCCCAATCTGTATAAGTTCCGCTTAATGCATAAAAGTGTCCGTTGGTTGGGTTGTAAAGTTTGTTTCCAATTACAAAAGTGACATTTCTTTTTTGTGAGTAACAAGTTGCATTAGTGGTTTTTAATGTCACTGTTCTTAACAATGCTTGCCAATTGCTTTTTGATGTTGTTCCAAAAAATCTTAATATGCCATGAACATTGTCGAAACTACTAGTAATGCCTGAAGGCAATGAGCCAGTGTAAGACAATATGTCGCCACTTGCGCCAGTAATGTAGCCACCTGTAATTTGGATAGTCATGTCTGTTAGGTCACCCGTGCCGTCAAGGGTCAAACCTGCATCCACAATGGTGGCTGAATTTGCGGATATGCTCAGAACCGATCCAGTTCCTGAAATTTGTGCTCTGCTCACAAAAAATGTTAATAAAAGTAAAGAGGTGACAGAGAACCTCATCATTAGGTGTTTCATATTTGATTAAATTATTTTGTTGCAATAATACTTCATTTTAGTATTTAAGTACTAACGTTTCTTGAATTAAGTTAAAAAAGCCTACACAGAAATAGCTTAATGTATTGATAATGAGGTAAATAAAATTACATATATTTACTATAAAAAGTGTGGATAACTACCTAGAATTGCAGTATTTAATACTAGTTTTTAGGTATTTTAATACTAAAAAGTGGACAGTATAGCTTAAGTTAGTATAAATACTCAGAAAAAATAAATCCAAGGCAGGTTGTCAACATTTTGTAAAAAAATGTACAGTATTTTTTTTTAATGTTTTTAAAGACAAAAATCAGAGTGAAAAAAGTGTGAAAATTGTTTAATTCTGTGAAATTATCTTTTTACGAATTTGTTAGATAACTTTACTTCGCCTTCAACTTCTAAATTAAGAAAGTAAATTCCCGTTTCTAATTCATTTACATCAATTTTAAATGTTTTAAAATTCAACATTTGATTGGAGAAGGCCATCACTATTTTTCCGTAAGCATCAATTATTTCTATTTTAAAATTGGTCTCGGATAATTCTTTAAGTTCAACATTTATATAATCTGTGCAAGGATTCGGGAAAATTAATACATCGCTTTCAAAATAGTTTTTTGAAATATTAAGTTTAACAGTAGAACTCCATTGAAATGAGCCATCATTATTTAGAATTTTTAATTTATAGTAAATAATTGGAAGCCCTAATTTTAAAATAGCATCATCGACTTGCTCGTAATATTTTATATTGTTACTGCTTGTCTTAACTTTTATTTCACTAACCATCTCAAAATCATTGCCATTCTCTGACCGAAAGATTTCAAAACCACTTAAATTATCTTCGTCTGCAGTTGTCCAATTGATTTGAACACGCTTATCTATTTGTGTAGCAGTAAAATTAATTAGGTTAACTGGCAAAATGGCCATGCCAGTCATTAACTTGGACTCAAAACTATATCTCGAACAAGCATCTGTAATAACACAAGTAATGGTGTAGGATATATTTTTGTTTATATTGTTGGGTGTAAAGGTTGTGTTCGCGGAATTGGGATCGGCAAAGTTTCCTGGGCATGATGCCGACCATTGATAATAAAGGGTTGCATTGGTTGGTGAATTAGCTTCAATGCTTACATGGTAAGTGGTTCCTTCTTGGATCTGAGATGGTACATTCATCATATTTACGGTTGGAGTCTTTTCGCGCATTACCATCAATGAAAAATTGAAAAATTGTCTTACAGCTGCTATGTTGGCCTCATTCGTACCTTGGATATCGTGTCCACCTTGATACATAACAAAGCCAGATGTATTTAATCCAAATCCTCTGCCATAAAGTGTAACAGCGGCAGGTCCGTTTGAAGCATTCGCGGTAACGTTCGATTGAATGGAATCATAACATCCAATATGCGTGCTATTCCTCCATGATGAGCCAATATTTGGAATGTAAACTTGCTCAGAACCATTGGTGTGGGCAACATCTTCCGAGCCTATCATTTGAAATACCTGATCATCTGGACGGGAAGAAATAGTACCTCCGTTGTAATTTTTGCGATTAAAAAAGTAACGGAATGGAGCACTCCCGTCATTGTGAGAATTATGAGGCATTAGACCTTTAGTACTAAGGAAATTCATCTGTTCTGAAGGATTCAAAGGATTGACAAGATTTTCTAAAGCACTCACAGAGTGGCAACCAGCCCAAATAGATCCCAAATTATTGCGATTCCAATTGTATAAATTTCCATGGGTTGCCCATGTTGGATCTGCATGAGGCATTACAAATATATCATTACATGCACTTAATGTGCTTGGGTTTGCAGTCGAATAGGCGCTAGAGGGGATTCCTGCATCAACAAAAAAACTTTTGGAAATTGATACATTCACTAGGTTAAGGGTCCATTTAGGAACACTGGTTAAAGTTTGAGAAACGTTAAGAGCCAATGCACTTTTGGTGTAAATTCCAATAACTCCACTTGCAGACCAAGCATTTATTCTTGCGCTAATAGAAGGAGTTATAAATTCGTAAGGAATTATGAAAGTACCACCTTTGTAGTCAACGGATGCATAAGTAAAATCCTTTCCATCTTTAACCTTACTTGAACCAATTATCCATTTTATAGGTACATGGTAATTTTTCAATAATTCATAAACAAGGCCATATGGTTTTAAACCATTCTCAATAGTTTGGGTTGGTGAACCCATATTTATAATATAGGAACCAGGTGCAAAAATTTCTGTTTGACCGTTAACTCTACTCAAAATTAAAATAGAGATAACGAATACTAGAATTCGTTTCATTGTGTTTAGTTTTAGCTACCTAACGGTGTTTCAATTCATTAGATTCTGCAAATATATGTTAGTATTATAGTACTACAAAGCTTGCCTGAGTGTTTGTACTCTCTGATTATTTTAAATGTTTGTATATCAGGCTTTTAAAATTGTTTATTTTTAAGTATTAATACTTGTTTTAATGAAAAATAATGTCAAAATTCATTTATTATTAATCAGTAATTGCTTTTAGTATTTTGACATAAATAAATAATAGATAATACCTAACTTATTGATACTAAATATTGTGCTTTTTGTTTTTTTTTAAATAAAGCTAGTTCTTGTTTTATTATTTTTCAAATAATGCAAGTTTTGTAACTTGCTGACATTAAATGGAATGCCAATGATTTATTGATTATTGTCAATGATATTGATTACCTTTGCCTCTAAATTACTGTTGTTTTTCGAGAATGGAATTGTATACCGATATACTTAAAAGAATTGTCATTAAAGACAATAATATTATTGAAATTGCTTACCATGATAATAGTTTTATAAATTGTGAAGCTGTAAAATTAATATTTATTGAGTTTGATCGCTTGACCGAAGGCCGTAAAATTAAAAAATTAATACTGATAGGAAAGTCAACTAATATTTCGGAGGAGGCAAGACAACTTATAATCACAGAAAACCATATTAGAAAATCACAAATTATTGCAGAAGCTATTGTTGTTAATTCATTCTTTCAAAAACTAAGCGCAAATTTTTATATTCTTTATTTAAAAAAAATGTATCCTACCCATTTTTTTACTTCAAAAGATTTAGCAATTGAATGGCTTATAAGTAAATAAATTTAAACAAAAAAAAGCCACCTAGTATTTCTACTGGTGACTCTTTTTTAACACTACACTATAAAACTATCTTTTGATAAACTTGGTAGCAGTTACACTACCATCGTTGTTTAATAAATTTAAGAAATAAACACCATTCTCCAATTGTTGAATATTGAATTGTATGCTTGTTCCGTTATTTGAAGTAGAATTCAATTCAACATTCTTGCCATTGATATCTGAAATACTTACTGCCGCATCTGTATCAATTGCTTCAGATAAATTGACATTTAAATAATCTGAACTTGGATTAGGGTAAACACTTACTGTTGCTATTGTTGACATTCTCAATTGAACCATATTGCTTAATTTGTAGTCGCCATTCTCATCTATCATTCTCAATTGGTAAAATATTTTAGACTGGTTAAAAGCTACGGCGTTAATATCTAAAAATTGGTATTCGTTAAGTTCGTTGCTGTTGCCTCTTGCAGTTGCAGTTCCTATAGATTGGAAGTTAATACCATCGAATGAACGCATTACTTCAAATTTGCTCAAGTTTTCTTCCGATGAAGTTGACCAACTTAACTCAGTATTGTTATTCTCTAAAATAGCACTAAAATGATTTAAAGTTACTGGAAGTGGAACTACCATTGCTTTATAAGCTTTGAAATAGAAGGAAGCTTGTCTGTTAGTACCAGCAGTTATTTTCCCTAGAACGCCAACTCTCATTGTGTAACTTGAAACATTAACAAAATTAACCTGAGCCATTGCTTGGTATACACTTGTGTCTATCCCAGAATAATCTGTTGAAGCTCCAATAAACTTAAGCCATTTGGTATCTTGTGATAAATTAATACTAGAACCATTAATTCCTGTTCCAACAGCTGGTAGTGAAACCTTTACCATTTCTCTAAAACTGCTATTACCATCACAATCAACAATAGTCATTGCTAACAAGCTCTGAATATCTGCAGTTCCATTTGATGATTTGACAAATTCAATATTAAACTCCATATAGCTGCTGTCAGTGCTATTGGTCATTGTCTTTGTATATCTTATATTTGGTTGCCATGCATGTGCATAAATAGCGGAATCATCTATCATATTAATTGATGCATTCTTGGACCCTATAACAGTCACAATCGCATCAACACCTGAAACAACGCTCGCAAACTTCCAAGTTGTGGCGTTTACAGAAATAGGTTTTCTGAATTTATAAGTTTGATTTGCTTGTGAAAAAATATTGCTAACAAAAAGCAATAAAGCAACGAGATTGAAAATTCGTTTCATTGTGTGTTTAGTTTTAAGTTTTAATCCTAAAGGCGTTTTACTTCTTTAAGACGCCACAAATATAACCTAGTACTTTTATACTATGTTAATAAACTAAGCGTAAAACTGCTAAAAATATCATAAATATCAGATAATGAGTATTATAAAATTTCTCATGACTCAGTGTTTATACGCAAATTGTCTTGTTTTTTTGCAAATCGAGTGAAAATGCTCAATGAAATTGAACATATAATAGAAATATTAAGGCCTGAACTTTTTGGTGACTATAAATCAAAAAAGGAATACAAAACTGTATTCCTTTTTTAATATTCATAATCAATGTTAGGAAATATAATGGCTTCTATTTGCTAGTCTAATTAGACCTTGACTCTGTCTGATCCATTGTCTGAAAATAATCTATGCAGGATATCTATTCCTTTTTTTTAGTATTTTCAAGGGCTATTTTTTACATCTTTATTATTTTAATGCAATTGGATGTATTTTTTGTCTCCAGTGTAACAAAATATATTCCTTTCTCATAATCCGTTAAATCAAATGCCATTTTGTTATCGATAAAGCTTTCTGAAAAAATAATTTTACCCAATGTGTTTTTAATGGTAATAATTCCTTCGGTCTTCGAATTCAAATCAATATTTACTCTGCCATTAGTTGGGTTTGGATATATTGCCATTGTACTTGATTTTGAATTAAAGTTGATGTAAATCGTTTTAGGGGCATATTGAGATAGACCATTAAAGTCAGTCTGTTTTAATCTATAATAGGATATGCCTTTGTATGGATTGTAATCTAATGTTTGATAACTTATAATATCAATGCTGTTCCCTGCTCCTTTTATGGTGGTCACTAATTCAAAGTTTATCCCATCAATGCTTTTCTCAATTGTAAAATAAGCATTATTTATTTCATTAACAGTTTCCCATTTTAATTCAACTTCATTTTTGTTATTTATCTCGCCATCAAAACTTAGCAATGTAATGGGCAGTGGATTCATAGAACTCGACAGAGAGCCGAAGGTAAATGGACTGAAAGAGGTAACTGTATTTGAGGTTACATTCCCTGGTGTACCTCCTGTAATAGCACTCTGACCTTTGTTTTCCCACCCTGAGCCATTCCATCTTGCTACGACTAAATCAGAAGTATAGGCATTAACGCCACTCAACTTAGTTTCCCAAAACAGATGAACTTTAACATTCGATGTACCTGTAGTGCGGTCGCAAGTCCAATATTCTCTTGAACTTACATTGTTTAATACGGGGGCTGGAGAGCCGGCCATTGTCAGGGTATCAGAATAATTTATATTGAAATACTGAGCAGTAAATGCATCGGTAGCATTTGCTGGAGCACCAATTCCCAAACGGGCCCATTTAGAACCTTTTCCGAGTGGGAAAACAAATGAATCATTACCTACTTTTTTAATAGGACCAATTACATAACTATTTGCATTTCCAGCTGTAGATGTTGCATCGTCCTCTATTGTTAATAAATTTGTTGTGCTTGAAACAATATTTCCACTCGTTAGTGTCATATCTCCAAAAACTGAAATTGGAATTGAAAGCGTTGTGTTAGCTCCAGTTTTTGACTGTTCAATGTCTCCCAAAGCTACGCCGCTTGCAGAACCACTGATGGCACTTGCAGTAGTACCTGTAAAAATGATTGTACCTGCATTTGCATCAAATAGACCATCTACAATTAGATTTTGATTGATATTAATTGAACTTGTGAGCGCCAAATCAGCGGCACTTTCGATCTTAATATTATTGAAGGTTGTTGATCCAATTCCACTTATTTCAACTGGATTTCCATCAAATCTTATGGTCGATGTTTGTCCATTCAATGTGCCATTGTTCGTGAATGAACCGGAAATTAAATGATTAGTTGAAGTTCCTGCATTAAAAGTGGCCCCAGCTGCAATATTTAGTTCATCTAAAATTGTCCAGGAAGATGGGGGTGTGACACCACTTGAATGGGTATTTGAAATTGTAACAATGTTCAATCCAGGATTTGAATTGGTAATTGTTAGTGCAGCTGTCCCTCCAAATTCTACTTCGCCTGAACTGCTAAATAAAGTACCATCTAACTTAACTGCACCACTACTTGAATAAGGCGCACCTGGAGCGAATTTTAATTTGCCATTACTTAAAACAGTTCCATTGTTGGTAAAGTTTCCATAAAATGTGTGTGTTAAAGGGCCTCCATTGAATGTTGCACCAGATGAAACATTCAATGCAAAATATACAAACCAAGGCACAGACGCAGTAATACCTCCTGTATTGTTAATATTGACTGTAGCAAATGCAGGTGAGCTATTTGAATTAATTACCGGTGAAACAGTACCATTGAAATTTACAATACCCGTTGAAGCACTTGTAATTGAATTTAATAATTGAAAAGTTTGAACTCTGTTTCCCGTAAAAGTGGCGGTTCCATTACTTGTAAGCGTTCCTTTATTCGTAAGGTCACCATCCAAGATAGCTGTGTTATTTGCAAAATTGAGCGAACCGGTGCTTTCTATATATAGATTTCCTGACATTGATACAGTGCCTGTACTGACTGTATAAGAACCAGTAACGACCGAAAGATTGTTAACGGTAATACTGCCAGTTATAGTTTTGCTGGTCCCATTTAAATTTAATGTACTTGAACCTGGGCTAAATGTTCCATTATTTGTTAAATTACCATATAAATTAATGGAATTAATATCAGGGTTAAATGTTGCGCCGGAATTAATTAATAAATCACCATTAATTCGAATATTACCAATCATCATTTTTGCATTACTACCACCATTAGAAAAGGTAAGATTGCCGTACGTAACTTTTCTAATGGTTTGTGCAATTGCTCCATTATACACAACATTGCTCGAAGAATCTAATGAATTGGTAATGTAATGGTCAGGAAAGTTATTATTGCCAGATATTCTAAGAGTAGCCCCAGCATTAATGCTAAATGTGCCTCCATCGCTGGAACGATTGATAAAAAATGTATCTAGGTTCAATGTTCCACTCTGAAGTGTTAAACTATTATCGATAGTTATATTATCTATTAAAGTTAAGGTGCCAGAAGCTTTATTTACAACCATATTCGAAAATGTACTTGAATTTGCACTTTGACTTCCTGTCCCATTAAATTGAATCGAACCATTACTACTAATATAGCTGCCATTTCGTTGCCAATTTCCGCCTATATTAATGAATGCATTTTCATTATAAAGATAAGTTGATGCGTTAATGGTAATATTCCCGGCAACAGAAAGTGTGTCATAAATAGCTACTTCTCCAGCGCCATTAATTGTAAAATTTCCAGCGACAGTTGTTGGCTTGGTAAACGAAGCTCTTTCTGTAGTTTTATTAAATACAAGATTATTGTATCCAACGGCTGCAATTGCTTGCGCATCTCCACCTAAGTATGTTACAGTGCCGGCGCCTGGCGAAAAATTGCCTCCAGTGTGAATATAATTTCCCGAAATATTAAGTGAACCGCTGCTCGTAAATGTAATGGAACCGGTCATTTTTTGATCAAGATCGTCAAATATATTGACAGTTCCTGAGCCTATTTTTAAGGCAATGTCATGTCCACTGATACTATCACTTAACACCAATTGCGTACCGACTTCTAGTGTTCCGCCAGTTACATCAATAACATGAGACCTGTTAGTTGTCCAATTTCCTCTAGTACTTCCCAATGTGCCAAGAGAACCACTGCTTATCGTTAAAGTACAGGCCTGAGCACTACCAAATCGCAATACACTTACCAAATTCGTTGTTGAAACTGTTGGTTGATTTGAAAATGTTGCTGATCCTAAATAGGCTGCATCGGTTGAGTTAGGAACCCTATTGGCCATCGAAGAGCCAGAAACAGTGGTCCAATTCGTGGCAGTATTCCAGTCTGTGCTAACAGAGCCATTCCACCTAACAACATTTCTTGTGCCAGAACATGTAAATCTTCCAGAAAGGTTAGTAATACCAGATTGTTCAACATAATTCAAGGCAGTATCGCGCGCACTAAAACCAACACTGTCCCATAAAATACCCGAATTGTATTTATAAATGGCCAAAAATGGTTCTGAGAAGGCATTTAATTCATTGTTTTCGTAATGAAATCTAAGTTTGGCATTCGTGTAAGTGCCAGAATTAACGGTAATTGCATATTCTCTAATAAGCGACTCAATTGATGGATCAAAATCAACGATTTCACCAATTTTGGTGGTAACAGTAACTGAACCAATTCCCGAGGGGCTTGTAAATGTAATTAAATTGTTAGGACCTTCGAAAGAATAGGCGGTTCCATTGGTAAACGTATGACTATGGATAATTGTGCCTAATATAATGCCATTGCCAGTGCGGCTGCCAGTTGTTGTTACTGAATTATTGAGGGTTGCCATATTGCCATTGGTCATAACTATACTTGCTGCAATTATATTGTTGCTTAAAGTTGTTTTAATAGCTGATGATGACTTGTTAACAGTGAAAGTGTTAAAAGTCGTTGCTCCCGTTATGGTTGCAGCATTAATTCCTCGCAATTGGATATCTGAAGTTGAGGGAACAAATGTGCCATAGTTATTCCAGTGTCTATATAACGAAAAAATATAAGAAGAAGCATTAAAAGTAACCCCCGATTGTATTGTAAAATCGTTATTAACTGTTACAGTGCCATTGGGTGTTTTTGTTCCTCCATTTGACAATACTAGGTTATTATAGGTGGTATTTATTATGGTCTGATTGATTGAGCCATTATATTGAACAGTGTTAGGAATAAAACTGGTTACATCAAAGCTGCCTGTTTTTGTGAAACTATTCGAAATCCCAAGAACACTACTCGTTCCTAATATGAGTGTCTTGCTTGCGCTAATGGTTACATCATAAAGGTTGGCGGTACCTGAGAAGGTGCTAATGCCATTAAAATTCGCATTGCCCGCTGTAGCAATGAAAGACCCAGTTAATGAGATGCTAATACTTGATAGAATATTGAAGTTTACCGCTGTGGAGATATTTCCTTCGATGCTTAAAGCATAGAATGTGCAAGCTGCGGAGCCATTTATGCTATTTGAAGAACCGCTTAATGTTGTTGTCCCTGCACTCGCCGAAAAAGTTCCATTGTTTGTTAAATTCCCAAAGATTATAAGATTGGCAGTAGAGGTGATGCTTCCAGTAATTATTAGATTTGCAAATTCTAAGCCATTGCCTGTAATTGTTTTTGAAGCACCTGACATAGTTACGTTTCCTCCTGCGTTATGTGTAAAAACACCTGGTGCTGTTGTATTTAAATTCCCTAGTATATTTAAATTTGTGCTTCCATTTGCAGTAATTCCAGATGCTATAAAAGAGAGGTTGAAGAAGTTATTTGAACCAGTTCCACTAAGGTTAGAAGATATGCCAGTAAAGGTGGCTGTTGATGAACTTCCTGTAAATGTCCCATTGTTCGTCCAGTTACTTCCAAAAGCGTGATTGAATGATGAACCATTAAATGTGCAACTTGCTCCAATGGTTGTATTGCCATTAACTGTTATGTTTTGCGAGGCGGTGTATAAAACGCTTGTTCCTGAGCCAATCGAACTTGTAAAATCGCCTGCAATAATAAGGGCAGTAGAAGGCATGGTTTTGGTTGCGGAGCCACTGCTACTGCTAAAACTTAAATTACCATAATTTGTAGCTAAAACTGTTTGGGCTGTGCCATTGTATTCTACTGTACTCGTGGTAGCTAAAGTTATTGTTGAAAAATTAGAAGGAAAACTGTTGGTTCCTCCAATTTTAAGAGTGGCTCCTGCTGCAATTGCAAAAGCACCGCCAGCCGAAGCTCTATTAGCTGTAAAGTTTAAAAGATTGAAAATGCCTGCATCAATATATATTTTTCCTGCAGCGGTTGAACTTGAACTTAAATTGGGTAAATTAGCACTTAATGATTTGGTACTTCCTCCGCTTATTCTAAGTATTCCATAGGTTATGGAATTGCTTACAGTTTGCGCTGTAACAGCAGAAGCATAATTTACCGTGCTAGTTCCATTAAATGATTTTGTGCCAGATATGCTGTAGTTGCCAGCATAAGTTGAGGCGTATACATAAAGTATCCCTGTTGAATTGACCGTTACAGAACCAGCGCCAGAAATTGTGTAAGAAGCCGTTGGATTAATGGTTCCACTCACAGTTAATGCATTACCAACACTAATATTATTTGCGAGGGTTAATGTACTTCCAGAATTTATTGTCAATCTTTGGAAAGTTGTAGCTCCTGTTAAAGTTGGGGCTACTCCAGAAAAAGTTACTTTTGTTGAAGTCACAGTTGCATTATAGGTGCCTGAATTTGTCCAATTGCCTTTGACTGTTATGGTCCTGTTGCTTGAATTGGCCAATATTGTTCCATTGCTATTAATTGTAATATTTCCACTAACTGTTATATTCCTAGCAATGGTTAGTGTTGATGTTACAGTTCCACCAATTGTAAGATTTTTACAGCTAGAAGTGGCTGTCAAAGTTGGTTGAAAAGAGCCTGTAAAACTAGCATTTCCTATTATTGCATCAATGGTTGAGGTAGGTACGCCCGAGGTCCAATTGCTTGAGGTACCCCAACTTGTACTAGTGGTACCTTTCCATGAGGTTTGGCCATTAAGGTTTTGAAATCCCGCAAGTATCACAAAAGACAAGATAAGGCTCTGATTTTTGAAATTCATATATTTTTGCACTGTATGTTTAATTATCCGAATAATTGGTTGGCAATTTCAAAAGTTAACGAATGTGCCGTTTAAATTTTTCCTAGTAAGTAAAATTACACATAGTATTTTAAACTTATGATTATCAAACAATTATAATCAAATATAATTCAAAAGTTGTTTTGGATTCAGCGAAAAACAAAAATGGACGTAAGGTCTTTGTTTTTAATGAGATAAAATTCTATTCTAAATAAATTGGTCTTGTAATATTCAGGGGAAGTACTAAAATAGTTGACAAATGTCAGCTATTTTAATCTGTTTGATTAAATAATAAAATTAATGAGTAAATATACTCTATAAAAATGGGCTAATAAAAGCCCATTTTTATAGAATACAGAAGAGATATTCTTTTAAAAAATGAATTTGTTAATTGTTTTTAAGCCATTGGAAGGCTAGGAAATTGTATAATACAATTTAAAGATAATAGCTAGTCTCTAATTTTATTTTAAAAATTGATAATAAGTTATTTGCTAGTTGATGTATGAATATTTGCTTTTTCGAGGTATAAAGTTTTTACATCCCTTATTCCCCACTATTATTACCTTTTCACTACGTTGAATCCAAAATATAACCTTCAAATTTATGAAATAGCCTATCAATTGTGTTTTTCCAACCCCAATAAATTGACATCAAAATATATAAATTGAAGCAAATCAAATAATAATCAATGAAATGCTAAATATAGAAGAACATACCACAGCGTTTTGAAGTGGTGGAGGGTAAAATCAAATCTCCTTGCTACAATTCAGAAACCGATGCCTTGATATAATAATCTTTGAATAACTTCCTGAATTTGCTCTTAATAGTAGTATCCTCTTTTTCTCTTTGTTTATAAAAATTAATGATCTCCTTCTGTTTAAGAATCAAGGTTTTCTTTGTTTTCAATCTAGACTGAAGTCTTTTCTGTCCTTTGATTGAATTTTCGATAAGGCGTGTAATTTCATCAACCTTACCCTTCTTTTCAGAAGTGTTAGTTATAATGTATCTCATAGTAAATAGTTTGATACAAAAATATACTTTTTTATTAAAAAGAAAATATATTTTTTGATTATTTGGATTTTTTTGAAATTATCAACATCATAAAAAGTGAATTTATATAGCTTTTAAAGGGCTTTAAATGAATGAGAACCGAAAATAATTATTTTTGGTTTTTTGAAATTCTCAATTTGATACAATGAATAGAGTTTCAAAAAGTAATTCTTTAATATAGCTAATAAAAGTAAAATATATTTTCATATTCATAATTAATTGAATCTTTACCCACCTTAATTTGTTGTAATTTCCACTAGCAAATCATTACCTTTGCACACTTTTTATGCAACACCTCAGGAATTTTTGTATCATCGCCCACATCGACCACGGTAAAAGCACGCTTGCTGATCGGCTTTTAGAATATACCGGAACAGTCTCAAAGCGAGATATGATGGCTCAAGTTCTTGATAATATGGATCTCGAAAGAGAAAGAGGGATTACCATTAAAAGTCATGCCATCCAAATGAATTATACATTAGATGATCAATCTTATGTACTCAATTTAATTGATACCCCTGGTCATGTTGACTTTAGTTATGAAGTTAGCAGAAGCATCGCTGCTTGCGAAGGCGCCTTGCTTATTGTAGATGCATCACAAGGTATTCAAGCTCAAACTATAAGTAATTTATATCTTGCAATTGAACACAATTTAGAAATTATTCCAATCCTTAACAAAATGGACTTGCCAGGAGCAATGCCCGAAGAGGTTAAGGATCAAATAGTGGATTTAATTGGCTGCGACCGCGATAAAATTATTGCAGCCAGCGGCAAAACTGGCTTGGGAGTTTATGATATTTTAAGAGCAATCGTAGAAAGAGTTCCTCATCCTCAAGGTAACATCAATGCCCCTTTGAAAGCCTTAATTTTCGATTCTGTATTTAATTCATTTAGAGGCATTATTGCCTATTACAAAGTAATAGATGGTAAAATGTCAAAAGGTGAAATTGTGAAGTTCATGAATACAGACAAGGAATATGGTGCCGATGAGGTAGGTGTATTGCGACTAGAAATGGAACCGCGAACAGAAGTTCTAGCCGGTGATGTTGGTTATATTATAACTGGGATCAAACAAGCCAAGGAAGTGAAAGTAGGCGATACAATTACAAGTTTTGTTAATCCTACAGCCGAGGCTATTAAAGGATTTGAAGATGTTAAACCAATGGTTTTTGCAGGTATTTATCCTATAGATACCGAAGATTATGAAGAACTTCGAGATAGTATGTCAAAGCTTCAGTTGAATGATGCTTCCCTTGTATTCGAAACTGAGAGTTCGGCTGCGCTGGGTTTTGGTTTTAGATGCGGATTCTTAGGCATGCTGCACATGGAAATTATCCAAGAGCGTTTGGAACGTGAATTTGGTATGACCGTTATTACAACTGTGCCAAACGTTTCTTATAAGGCCTACAGTACCAAAGGAGAAATGTTGGAGGTAAATAATCCGAGCGATTTACCTGATCCAAGTACCATCGATTATGTAGAAGAACCTTATATAAATGCTACAATTATTACCGCTACTGAGTATGTCGGAAATGTAATTGCTTTGTGCATGGATAAAAGAGGGATGATTAAAAATCAAGTATATTTAACTACAAATCGTGTTGAATTGTCTTTCGAAATGCCTTTAGCTGAAGTTGTATTTGATTTTTACGATAAATTAAAGTCCATAAGTCGCGGGTATGCTTCGTTTGATTATGCCCCAACTGGCTATAAGTTATCACACTTGGTAAAAATGGATATAATGTTAAACAAGGATCCTGTTGATGCTTTGTCTTCCATTATACACAAAGACAGAGCTTATGATTTGGGTAAAAAAATCTGTAAGAAATTAAGAGAATTAATTCCCCGCCAACAATTTGATATCGCTATTCAAGCATCTATTGGAGCTAAAATTATTGCACGAGAATCCTTAAGTGCCTTAAGAAAAGATGTTACTGCTAAATGTTATGGTGGCGATATAAGTCGTAAACGTAAATTACTAGAAAAACAAAAGGAGGGCAAGAAACGCATGCGTCAAGTTGGTAATGTTGAGATTCCTCAATCGGCCTTTATGGCTGTGCTTAAACTTGACGATTGATAACAGACATGGGGTCTGTTTTTAGGCCAATCAATTGTTAAAATATTATTAGCTTTAATATCTATAAATCTTGAAACTATTCAAAGCCTATCCAATTCAATTTTGGAAATTGTGTTTTGCCTGTTTAATTTTCTTTAGCAGTTTTACCATGGTAATTCCCGATTTGCCGATATTGTTAGATGCGATTGGAGGTAAAAAATACAATTGGCTAATCATTCCCTCTTTCGCCATCATCGCGCTTATTAGCCGCCCATATAGCGGCAAATTATCCGACCAAATTGGCAGAGTAAGGGTAATGTGCATCGGGGCAGTAGTTACCACACTGGCTTGTTTTTTCTATATTTTTATTCCTGTTGCCTTATTGTTTTTTTTTAACCGAGGTTTTCACGGTATCTGTGCTGGATTCACGCCAACTGGTTTTACAGCTTATGCTGATGATGTTGTGCCTCTGGAAAAAAGAGGAGAAGCTATGGGAATTGTTGGCATTTGTAATAACATAGGCAATGCAATTGGATGGGTAATAGGTAGTAAATGCACAAGTTTATTTGGTATTAATGCCATGTTTCAAATTGCATCTTTATTAGGTTTTATCTCATTGTTATTATTTATGACTTTAAAAGAACACAGTGTGATTAAACAAAAATTCAAATGGAATATGTTGAAATTGAGGAAAGATGAATTGTTTGAGTCTAAAGTCTTAATTCCAGGAATTGTACTGCTGCTTACAGCATTTTCTTCAGGTGGAATTTTAGCTTTAATCGCTGATTTTACACTGCATGTGGGCATTGGAAATAAAGGGGCTTACATGGCCATATATATTTTATCCTCTTTAGTTGTTCGTTTTTTAGCCGGGCGTTGGAGCGATAGATATGGACGAAAAAAAATAGCATTATATGGTTCTATAGCCTTGGGTATTAGTATGCTTGTATTGGCTTACACTGTAGGAACAAATTTGTATATACTATCTTCGGTGTTATTTGGAATTGGCTTTGGATTAATTTCTCCATCGCTTTTTGCTTGGACAGTAGACTTATCAGAAGAAGGAAAAAAGGGTAAAGCGGTAGGTACACTGTTTATATTTCTTGAATTGGGGATTATTCTTGGTTCATCAGTTTGCGGATTAATTTATAACAACCATTTTCAAAATTTTAAAATAGCCTTTATCATTTGCGCTATGTTGGCATTTTCAGCATCTTTTTTTGTTATTGACAGAAGCAGTCCAAAAAACCATAAAATCAAATCATGAAAATGTTTGGATTTGTAAATCTTTGTTTTTAAATTTGATGAATGAGACAAATCCTAATAATTGTAGTTTTGGTCATTTCATGTAATTTTTCTAATGCGAAAGATGTTGCTACAAGTCCGAAAAATTCAATTGGTGTGCTTTTTAGCCCTGGCTATGTCTCCCCAAATTTCCAAGTATATGGTTTAGGTTTGCGGGGAACCCATTCAATTAATAAAGTTTTTGCTTATGGGGCTGAATTAAATTATCAGGCATTCATAGGAGTATTTGGGAATTCAGATGCTTTGGGAATCATTGGATTTGGTCGAATTTCCCCTTTCAGACAAGGTCTTTTTGTAGAGTTGGGTTCTCAGGCAAACCGTGTTGTTTCATCTGCTAGGTCGGGTAGCTTGAATTATATTTCACCATATTTTGCAGTTGGCTACGAAGCTAAAATTATCAAAAACATAAATGCCCAATTTCAGGTGAGGCCTATTACATTCAATGGCCATGCTTTCGAACTTAACGGCTCCCCGGGTAGAGTTAATCCAATACAAAAAGTGTGTTTTGGGTTGAGTTATACTTTTTAAACATAACCAGTTTAAAAATTATATTTTCCAAATTTTGTTTAATCAATACGTATTCAACTTTTAGTTGCCGTTGTGGCCTTTATTGCCTTGTGTTGCTTTGGAATAACACCTCGCTTTTTGTGGAGTACCATTCAAATACTTAAAATTTAATATAGTAGCATAAAGTTTTGCTTCTTGTTAAAAGTATGAAAAGGGCCTCTAAAAGTTCTCAACTTGGGCAATTAGTTTGAGAAATAAAGGAAAATCAAAATGCCTTTTAATTATTTGCTTTTACAACACACATGGTGGCATAACCTCGTGCAATAAGTGTTTCTTCTCCACTTTCTGAAAGACAAATTACATCAGCTTCACAAAAATGCAATAGGTTGCCAGCTTTTATTACCTTACCTCTGCCTATTACCTTAGCCCCAGATCCTGGACGCAGATAAGAGATTTTAAGATCGGATGTAACTGTACCTTCATTTTCCGAAACCAATGAGTAAGCAGCAAAACCCATCACCAAATCGGCCACTGTAGCAGTAACACCGCCATGGGTATAGCTAAACTGTTGTTGATGCTTTTCTTCTAATATTAGTTCGCCCTCTACATAACCTGGTTCAATTCGCGTTAAATCAAAACCAATGTGGTGCATGAAAAATTGTTTTTCCAATTTTTTTCTAATCGTCTTTTCAAAGTTTGGATTTTTAGTAATCATTAAATATTATTTGAGTGTGAAAGATGTTAAAAAGTAAGTTCTTCTAGGGCGCTTAGTAATTCGCCTGCTGTTTTCTTATCGCCTTGTTGCTGCGCTATTTCAATGCCTTTTTCATAGGTAGCAATGGCTTTGTTTTCATTGTTATTTGTTTCATAAAGCTTTGCTAGTTGATAATAATTGGCTAAATAATCAGGAAATTGTTCTGAAATATATTCCAGTTTTTCCAAGGCTTCAGCAATTAATTCGGATGATAAGTATTCCATCGCAATTCCAAAATGAAGAAAAGGGTCATTGGGAGATTTTTCAAGCCAATCTTGAAGTATTTTAAGTCGTTGCATTAAAAGATTTTTTACTTTGTTTAATTTCTATGCAAAACTCCTTTTTTCTTCGCACTTTTTATGCTTAATTTTGCAACAATCAATTAACATGAAAATTTTAGTGTGCATGAGTGTAGTCCCAGATACTACTACCAAAATTACATTTACAGACAATAACACCAAATTTAATACAGCTGGTGTTCAGTTTATTATTAATCCTTATGATGAGTTATCTTTAACAAAAGCATTAGAAATTGTTGAGAAAAACAGCGGCACAGTTACAGTGGCAACTGTTGGTTTAGCCGATTCAGACGCAGTAATAAGAAAAGCTTTAGCCATCGGTGCCAATGATGCCATTCGTATCAATGCGGAGCCTGTTGATGGACAATTCGTAGCAGAGCAATTGGCACATGTGATTCTAGAAGGTGGTTACGACATGGTTTTAACAGGTAGAGAGAGCATCGATTATAATGGTGGTCAAGTTTGCGGTTTATTAGGTGCCTTGTTGAATTGGCCTTCAGTAAATGTTTGTACTAAAATAGATGTGATAGATGGAAATGCGCATTTTGAAAGAGATATTGACGGTGGTAGGGAAACAGTAATCAGTAGCTTGCCTGTGGTGGCAAGTGCTCAGAAGGATTTGTGCGAACCACGCATTCCAAATATGAAAGGAATTATGGCTGCACGCACCAAACCGCTTAATGTTGTTGCGCCAATTGCCGTTGATGGGTTTGGGCATTACAGTTCTTTTGAAAGTCCTTCTGCTAAGCAAGCGGTAAGATTATTCGATGCACAAAATGCAGCACAATTAATAGATGCTCTTAAAAACGAAGCTAAAGTAATTTAATATAACGAAGATAATGACAGGAATATACGCAGAAAATTCAGAAGGTATTTTTAAAAAATCGGTATTAGAAGCTGCCGCATACGCTTCTCAAATAAGCACAGATGGTGTAATAGCTGTTTGTATTGGCGAGCCTAATGCTGGCGAAGCTGATAAATTATCAAAATATGGTGTAACTAAATTGATTGTGGTAGAAGGATTGCATTCCTTTGACGCGCAAAATTATAGCAAAGCAATTGCTGCTAATTTAGAAGGTATAAAAACTTTAATTTTGGCGAATACTTACGAAGGTAAATCAATTGCGCCAAGAGTTTCAGTATTAATGAATGGGTCTCTTGCTACTAATGTTGTCTCTTTGCCCGATATGTCAAATGGATTTACAGTAAAACGTGGTGTTTTTTCAGGTAAAGGATTCGCTTACGTGCAACTTAACAGAGAAAATAAAATCGTCGCCATAACTCCAAATAGTATTGAGTTAAAAGAAAATCCAGTTAGTATTAGTATTGTGAAAACCTCAGTTAGTGAATCTGAAAAGCTAACCCAAATAACAAGTACCAATAAGACTGCAGGTAAGATACCATTAACAGAAGCAGAAATAGTTGTTTCAGCTGGTAGGGGAATGAAGGGTCCTGAGAATTGGGGAATGGTTGAAGAATTGGCTGGTCTTTTGGGTGCTGCTACTGCATGTTCTAAGCCAGTTAGCGACATGGATTGGCGCCCCCATAGCGAACACGTTGGTCAAACAGGTATCACGATAAAACCTAATCTATATATTGCCATTGGGATTTCTGGGGCCATTCAACATCTTGCAGGTGTTAGTAGTAGTAAGGTAATTGTAGTTATAAATAAAGATCCTGAAGCACCTTTCTTTAAAGCCGCAGATTATGGCATAGTTGGAGATGCTTTTGAAATATTACCTCAATTAATAGCCGCCGCCAAAGCAGCCAAAAACTAAATAATTTTGCAGAAAGTTCAAGTTGATATATATGGCATAGCGCCTAGTCAAATGCAAGGTTCATATAGTTTGATTCTTGCAGAACAAGATGGAGATAGGAAAATACCTGTAATCGTTGGTCAATATGAGGCCCAAGCTATTGCTATACAAATAGAGGGTATCAATACTGGTAGACCATTAACGCATGATTTGTTTTTATCCTTTGCTAATAAATTCGATATAAAATTGAATGAAGTTTTCATTCATTTATTAAAAGAAGGTGTTTTTTATTCCTTGTTGATTTGTGAAAGCAATGGTGTTGTGCACGAAATAGATAGCAGAACAAGTGATGCTATTGCCTTAGCTGTTAGATTCGATTGTCCGATTTTTACGACCGAAGAAATTTTAGAGGCCTCAGGTATTACGATTGATGATAAGTCTATTGAGACTCCTGGGAGAGGGAAACCTGATGTGCCATCTCAAAAACCTAAAGAGGAGTTTGAGTTATATAAAAATAAATCGACAGAAGAATTAGAAAAGATGCTTGACACCGCCCTGAATAATGAAGATTATATGAAGGCGGCCCAAATCAGAGATGAAATTGATAAAAGAAAATAGTTATTTATACCTGCTAGCATTTGTAATACTAATGTATGGCTGCAATCATATTTCGGAACGAGAAATGGCCATTGGTAAATGGCAATTCAGTGAAATTTCTATACATGATACGGCCCTATATCAAATATTAGAAACAGATTTTATGGATTTAAATGCAGATAGCACTTTTTATTATGAAATTACCCAAGCCAATAAAAAAATGGAGGGTACCTGGAAATACAACAATCATCAACTTTATTTGAAGTATTCTAAGCCTGATACCACAAGGGTTTTTGATATTGAGATTCTTTCTAAAAGTGATCTTATTTTCAATGAAAATGAGAAACATTTCATTTTGAAACGTTCGGAATAAAATTGACAATTTGTTTTTCTTTTTGAAAAATATATTAAATTGCAACCATGTTGATTAGTTTCAATGGTGTTTTAACAGATGCTGACGATAAAATTTTCTCGTCGCATAGCCGTATTTATAAATACGGGGATGGCTTTTTCGAGAGTATTAAAATAATCAACAAAGTACCCCAACATTTTAATTTACATTATAGCAGAATAACAAGAGCTGCAAAGCTTTTCAAGATTCATCTTAATGAAAAATGGACCCAAGGATTTTTTAATGATCAACTTAATTTATTATGTCTTAAAAATGGATTAGTTAATGCGCGTTGTCGCATAACATTTTATAGAGATTCACAAGGGTTTTATACGCCTGTTTCCAACAAAGGCAGTTTTATTATTGAACTTTCAGAAGACAATGGCGTTTATCATTTAAATGATAAGGGTTTAACACTTGGAACGTATGGTCAAATTCTGAAACCATCTAATTTTGTAAGTTTTTTTAAGCCATTGTCTGCCATTAATTATGTCATGGCTGGTATTGCAGCGATGGAGCAAAATTGTGACTCTGTTGTTCTTTTTAACGAAAGTAATCGTATTTGCGAAGTTCATAATGCTAATATTTTTATTTTTAGAGATGGTGAAATCATAACACCCTCGCTAAGTGAATACTGCTTAGATGGGGTTATGCGTCAATTCATTATCAATAAATGCAAGGCAATGAACAAGGAAGTATTTGAAGAAGAGCTTACAGAGGAGGCCTTATTAATGGCCGACGAGGTATTTGTAACCAATGCAAGTAAAGGAATGCAATGGGTAGAAAGTTATGGAGGTAAATTCTACAGTTTCGAAAAAGTTCAGCAATTATTCTCCGAGATATTTTAATCAAGAGAATTCCTCAAAACGCTGCTTTGGGGTGGGTTATTTTGCCACAGAATACACAGATTAAAATAAAAAAAAATGGCACATATTATTAATGATTGAGAAATCATCTGTGAATCTGAGGCGATTGTTTTACAGATAACTCGATGCTCTGCATCGGGGTTGTTCATTTCTCAATATTTTTAATACCCATGTTATATAAAGCAAATGCAAATCTGTCTGCATATTCTGCTATAACCATTGCCGTTGGTTTTCCAGCACCATGACCAGCTTTAGTTTCAATTCTTATAAGTGTTGGATTTGGACCGTCGTTATTGGCTTGCAAACGGGCTGCGAACTTAAATGAATGTGCAGGTACAACTCTGTCATCATGGTCGCCAGTGGTCACCATGGTTGCAGGATAGTTTTTCCCTCTATGTAAATTGTGATATGGTGAGTAAGTCAATAAATAGTTGAGCATTTCTAAAGAGTCATCTGCAGTGCCATAGTCGTAAGCCCAACCAGCCCCAGCAGTAAACTTATGATAACGAAGCATGTCCAAAACACCCACAGCAGGCAAAGCTACTTTATATAATTCAGGTCTTTGTGTCATGCAAGCGCCTACTAATAATCCGCCATTTGAGCCACCTGAAATAGCCAAATATGATGAGCTAGTATAGTGTTGATTAATTAGCCATTCTGCTGCTGCGATAAAATCATCAAATACATTTTGTTTTTGCATTTTAGTGCCTGCATCGTGCCATGCTTTTCCATATTCACCTCCTCCTCTAATATTGGGCACTGCATATACACCGCCAACTTCGAGCCAAGCCACCATAGCAGTGCTGAATGTCGGGGTTAAACTGATATCAAATCCACCATATCCATACAAAATTGTTGGATTTTGTCCATCCATTTTCAGTCCTTTTTTATGTGTAATAATCATCGGTATTTTGGTGCCATCTTTACTTGTATAAAATACTTGATTGGATTCATAGCCACTTGGATCGAATTTGATGCCCGATTTTTTATATATACTTGACTGACCGCTTGCAACCTCATAACTGTAAATAGTGCTAGGACTGATATAACTTGTATAAGAATAATACAATTTTGTTTCATCCCATTTACCACCTATGCCATCTGCAGTTCCTTTGCCTGGTAATTTTATCTCATGCTCTAATTGGCCATTCAAATTGTATTGTAACATTTGGGAAGTAGCATCCTTAAGATAGCTTGCAAATAATTTGCCACCACCAGTACTTATCGACAGAGGCATGTTTGTTTCAGCTATAACATCTACCCAATGTTCGGGTGTTACTTGTTTAATATCTGTTTTAACCAAACGCATATTTGGTGCATCCAAATCTGTTAAAATGTAGAGTGTGCTACCTTCAGTATGGATTAGGTTATTGTTGTGGTCGAAATTTTTAACAATGGTTTGAATTGGGGCATTCTTTGTTCTTAAATCTTGAATATAAAGTTCGTTGCCATTGGTAGATGTAGCTGCGGAAATTACAAGGTACTGTTCATCCTCTGTAACTCCGCCACCAATATACCTTCTTGGGGTTTTACTTCCTCCGAAAATTAAAGCATCTTCCGATTGTTTTGCGCCCAATTGATGAAAAAATAATTTATGTTGATCAGTTTTAGCAGAAAGTTGACTTGCATTAATTGGTTTATCATAACTGCTGTAATAAAAACCTTCATTGCCCTTCCAAGATAGACCACTAAATTTTACATCCTTTAGTGTATCATCTACAACTTTCTTTGTTTCTGCATCTAGCACAATTACTTTACGCCAATCACTTCCGCCTTCACTTATTTGATAGGCAACTAAACTGCCATCTTTACTAAAGTCGATTCCACCTAACGAGGTCGTGCCATCTGGTGAAAAAGTGTTTGGATCTAAAAATATTTCAGGTTCTCCATTATCTGTTTGCCTGTATAAGACACTTTGGTTTTGTAACCCATCATTCTTGAAAAAATAGGTATACTTGCCTTCGTGAAAAGGTGCTGTAAATCGCTCATAATTCCATATCTCGGACATGCGCTTTTTTAATTGATCGCGGTAAGGGATTTTATCTAAATATGAAAAAGTAAGTTTGTTTTGATCTTCAATCCATGCTTTTGTTTTTTCACTTCGGTCGTCTTCTAACCAGCGGTAGGGATCAGAAATTATTTTACCAAACAATGTGTCGGCGATTGCGGTGGTATCAGTATGGGGATAATTCATTGTAGTAGTTTCAGTTATGTGGTTTGGCTTACATGCAAACATCGAAAGTGTTGCAATCGCAGTGGCGAAAATATTAAACTTCTTCATTTAACAAAAATATACATTTGTAAGTGTATTATAAAAAATTAATTAATAAGGCTTTAAATGTCTTTTATCGTAAAAATAAATAAATAAAATTGAATATTATATAAATAATATTAAGTTTGTATTGAATTTAATTAAAATGATTGTTCAAAAAATATTACCAGTCACCTGTCCTAGTTGTTCAGGAAGAATGAAAGTCCAAAGGTTACATTGTAGCAATTGTGATACTTCTATTGAAGGCGCATTTGAATTGCCGGTCCTTAATCATTTGAATGCCGAGGAACTCGATTTTGTACTTCAATTTGTTAAGGCAAGTGGGAGTATCAAAGATTTGTCTAGCTTATTGGGTTATAGTTATCCTACAGTTAGAAATATGTTAGATGATTTGATAAAAAAAATTGTGCAAACTGAAAAGGATTTAAAAGCAAAAAAATAAAATATGAAACAGTTATTATTCAACCCGTTTATTAAAATTGCAGGGGCAAAAGCCTTACTGTTAGGTCTCGTTTTAATAATTATCGGATCGGTATTTGCCTCTTTATTTAACGCCCGTTTCGATGGTTTAATTGACCTTCATTTCTATAAGGGGGTAAATGTTTTTCAAGCCTTATTCGACCAAATAATCGGTTTAATAGTGGTGGCATTTGTGTTTTTTATCACAGCGTTAATTCTGGGTAGTAAGCCACGACTAGTCGATCTTGTAGGCACATTTGCTTATAGTCGATTGCCATATGTATTTGCTCCATTATTAAATATTACAGGTGTTTTTTTGACATTTTCGAATGCATTACAATCCATTGATCCTGCGAATCCTGTTTTGCCGCTTAGTAGTTCTCAATTAGTAAGCTTTGTTTTTTTAACCATATTGTCAATTGTGTTGGTCGTATGGCTAGTGACACTCTATTTTAAGGCTTGGAAAACTTGCAGTAATTTAAAGGGAAATAAATTGGTATTGAGTTTTATTGCAGGGTTATTAATCGCAGAAATTTTAACAGTCTACCTAACAAGAAATTTCACCATCTAATCACATGAAATTACCTTCTACTATCCCGTTGTTAATTTGTCTTTTTATTAGCAATTTATTAACTGCCCAATCTTTGTCTGTTATCGGTTCTTGGCAAGGAACTATGCTAATTCAAGGTCAACCATTAAATGTACTTTTACACATTACGAAACAGTCTGATAATGGATTAAAAGGAACTTTTGATAGTCCAGATCAAAAGGCATTTGGCATTCCATTTACTGAGGTTACGTTTTCTAATTCTATCTTAAAATGTGATTTATCCGAGATGCAATTAATGGTTAGTGGCGAATTGTTGCCAACAGATTCATTGCAGTTGGTATGGCAACAAGGTCCCGCAATTTTCCCATTAAAAATGTCGAGGATTCGAATTCAAGAAAGATCGCAAACTAGACCGCAAGAACCTACCGGTGAATTGCCATATTCTGACAAACAAGTAAGCTTTGAAAATAAACTAGATCATCTAAATTTAAAAGGGACACTTACCATGCCTAAGGGAACTGGGCCTTTTCCAGCAGTTGTTTTGATAAGTGGTTCGGGGCCACAAAATAGGAATAGTGCGGTGTTTGATCATCAGCCATTCTTAGTCTTGTCCGATTATTTAACGCGCCATGGTATTGCCGTTTTGCGATATGATGATAGAGGGACAGGGGAGTCGGAGGGGCAATTTAAATCAGCTACTTCAATTGATTTTGCAAACGATGCCAATGCCGCTTTTAATTTTTTATTCGAACAATCTGGCATTGATAAAAAGAAAATTGGCTTGGCTGGTCATAGCGAAGGTGGTATGATAGCACCAATGGTAGCAGTTCAAAATAAAAAAGTGTGTTTTAATGTATTAATTGCTGGTCCTGCTTTGCCAATAGATTCCTTGATGTATGAGCAAATACGATTGACTATGGAAGTCGCCAATACTCCTGAGATTGCCATTAAAACTCAATTGATTTTCAACCACCAATTGTTTAATTATTTAAAAGCTATGCCAACTTATGAAATGGCTGATGCAGGCTTAGATAGTTTTATTAGGCAAGTTGTAATTACACAAATGGGGAAGGATACCAGTGGGTTATTTGCAACAGTAAAATTCCAAGTCGAAAAACTGCGTCCTACGGTTACCCCATGGTTTTATTACTTCATAAATTACCAACCCAAAATTAATTTAAGCCATTTAACAATTCCGGCTTAATAGACATTTTTAATGCTAAATAATGCTGAATCCCTTATTGGTTGTAG
>JAQSCZ010000013.1 GCA_029945665.1 bacterium
AGTAAGCCGTGGTACCAGCCATATGTGCAACCTTCGTAACAGTCATATAATTTATCATTGCATAACAATATAAATAAATAATATGAAAAAATTAAGTTTAACCATCGTAGCTATTGCATTGATTTCATTTGTTGCATGTAAAAAGGACAGAGTTTGTACTTGTACAGATAGTGGAATTTCCGAAAAAACTACTTATAATGACGTTACAAAACGTCAGGGTAAGGCTAATTGTGTGAGTTATACTACTGATAATGGAAATGGTACCTCCAATAAAGTTGACTGTAAATTATCTAATTAATTTAATTATTAAATAATATGAAAAAATTATTGTTCTTATCATTAGCCATTGCCTCAATATGCATGGTTTCATGCAAAAAAGATAGGATTTGTGAATGCACTGTTTCAAGTACTACTTTCAAGACTACTTTTAACGATGCTACAAAACGCCAGGCAAAAGACGCTTGCGTATCACAGACATATGACAATGGAAACGGTACTTCAACCAAAGTTGAATGTAAACTAAAATAATCCTAAATAAATATCGATTTTAAAACGCCTGATAATACAGGCGTTTTTTTTTGTAATTTTGCTTATGAAAAAGTTTATAGTATTGCTCTTAAGCCTTTGCATGGGTCTTATTTTTATTGTTTCTGCTTATTCCAAATTATTTCCGATTGAACCTTTCGAATATAATATTGTTGGTACTACATTTATTGGATGGAAGTTGTCTGTAATAGTAGCCAGATTCATTCTTGCAATTGAATTTTTTCTAGGTGTCATGCTAATTTTTTCATACCGGCATCGCCTAATAGTCCCGTTAGCTTCCGGATTGATTATACTCTTTTCTGTTCATCTGGTTTTTCAACTTATTACTAAAGGCAATGGCAGCGATTGCGGTTGCTTTGGCAGTTTATTGATCATGACCCCCCTGCAAGCACTCATCAAGAATATTATAATGCTCATTGTGCTATTTATAATTTACAAGCTGGCGTTCAATTTCCAACTTAAATTTAAAAGCCTAGAATTTTACTTTTTCATAATTACAATTACAGTTGTATTTGTCGTTAATCCTGTTGATTACGGTTATTCGGAAAATTATTTGAATAAACCGTTTGATCGGTATGAATTAAATATTGATACACTATATCACTCGGCCAATTATGAAAAAATAGGGAAGCCAACCAAGGATATTAGAAAAGGTAAATACATTGTAGCTTTTATGAGTTCAACTTGCGGGCATTGCAAAATAGCCGCAAAAAAATTCAGTGTAATTCATGCGGAAAACCAACAAATCCCAATCTATTTTTTTATCAATGGTGAAGATGCAGCCATTCAAAAATTTAGAAATGATAATGAAATAGGTCAAATCCCTTATAGTAAATTGAACGGACAAGTGTTTATCTCGCTTGCCGGTTTGCAGTTACCAATGATCTATTATCTCAACAATTCGTATGTTGAAAAACAGGTAGATTATTTTACATTAGAGCAAGATCATATCGAAAATTGGTTATTAAAATAGTCGCTAAAATTGGTTCTTTATTTAAAATATAGAGACCTGTTTATATTTCTATGTGTCAGTTCCTCATTTACAAGTTGTCGTGAATTTAAAGCCTTCCGATTTGTAGAGCCTAGCTCAAGTGGCGTCAAAAAGTTTTCAGCCGGCCCATTGTAATTCCTTTCGACACCTTTCCTATATAACAATCATAGAGGTATTCTGAGTAGTGAACTATTTTATGAAGCACTTCTCAAATATGCTTAGTCGCGTGTTTTTAGAAAATATAGCGTAATTCATTCCGCTGAATTCATGGTTTAATTATGAATCAGGATAATGATGTCTTCTATTTTTTAGTTGTGTCAGCAGACACGCTTGAATCCTCTACTATCATATCTTCCCTCATTTTGGCTTCTACAGCCATTGAATCTGTGATGTGTTGAGCGGCATCTATGCTGTCTCTAGGATGTTGTTCAGTTTGTTCGGAAGTAACAGCTGAATTGTTGTTACATGCAGTCGCTGAAATGGCAACTAAGGCAATTAAAATGTATTTTTTCATAAGGGTATTTAACAACTGCAAAGAAGCAAAAATTATTTTTTTCTAAAAAATATTTTTATTGGTACGCCTTTAAAGTTAAAATTTTGACGCAATTGATTTTCCAAAAATCGCTTGTAAGACTCGCCAATATACTGTGGTAAATTACAGAAAAAGGCAAAACAAACTGATTTTGAAGGCAACTGTTGAATATATTTTATACTAACTGTTTTTCCTTTTACACCCGGAGGTGGAGTCGCAGAAACAATTGGTAACATCAAATCATTGAGTTTTGAGGTCTTAATTTTATTAGAAAGGTTGTCATATACAGCCAAGGCTGTTTCCATCGCCTGATAGATTCTTTGCTTGTTTAAAGCACTAATAAATAGGACTGGGTAATCTGTAAATGGAGCCGTTCTTTCTTTAATATGTTCTTCGTATTTTTTCGCTGTATTGGTGTCCTTTTCGTATAAATCCCATTTGTTTACAAGAATAACAATGCCTTTGCCATGCTTATGTGCTAAAAATAGTAAATTTAAATCCTGAGACTCAATACCTAATTCAGCATCTAGCATGATAATACATACATCACAATTTTCAATGGCGCGCAAGCTTCTCATTACTGAATAGAATTCTATATTCTCTTCAACTTTAGATTTTTTGCGAATACCAGCTGTATCGATAATAACCAAATCCTTACCGAAAGCATTGTATCTTGTGTGTATCGTATCTCTTGTGGTACCAGCAATATTGGTTACTATGTTTCTATCATGACCGATAAGCGAATTTACGAAAGAAGATTTGCCAACATTCGGACGGCCTACAATGGCTATTTTAGGCAGGTCAATAGTTTCAGAATTAATAAAATCCTGCAAGTCGGGATCGACTGGCAATAATTCAATTACTTTATCCAAAAGTTCTCCTGTTCCGCTGCCAGTTGCAGAAGAAACCGGGTATAGTTCCCCAAATCCCAAACTGTAGAAAACAGCTGTTTCGTTAATTTTTTCGTGTGTGTCAACTTTATTTACAACCAACAAAACCGGTTTATTCGTTTTGCGCAAAATATTGGCAAATTGCGAATCAAGGTCTGTTACATCGGTCTGCACATCTACCATAAATAAAAGTAGATTGGCTTCATCAACTGCTATTTTTACTTGGTCTCTGATTGCTGATTCAAATATATCTTTGCTATCGGAAACATAGCCACCTGTATCAATTACAGAAAATGTCTGTCCACCCCATTCACATTCACCGTAATGTCTATCACGGGTTACTCCACTTACATCATCTACAATGGCTTTACGTTCTCCTATTAGGCGGTTAAATAAGGTAGATTTGCCCACATTGGGTCTTCCAACTATTGCTACAATTCTCGACATTTCGCTGCAAAAGTACGCAATTATAAATTAACCGGTATTTCTGATAATAATTCTGCAATCTTTTCAAGGTATTCTTTGTCTAAAATATCGAATTCTGAAAAGTTTTTACTGTCTAAATCAATAACACCTAGTACTTGTTTGTTTTTTATAATTGGAACAACTATTTCAGAATTGCTTTCAGAAGAGCAGGCAATATGGCCTTCAAATTCATGCACATTAGGCACAATGGTGGTAAGTGAGTCGGCCCAAGCTTTGCCGCATACACCTTTGTTGTAATTGATAAGTGTACAGGCCACTGGTCCAATAAAAGGGCCTAATTCCAGTTGGTTTTTTTTATTAACTATATAAAATCCACACCACCAATGGTTAAAGTACTGTTGAATGGCAGCACAAGTATTTGCGTAATTTGCAACCCAACCGCAATTTGGATCTATTAATGCTTTTATTTGATCAAGCAGTGTTTGATAGAGCGCTAATTTATCAGTTGTGTTAGGCTTTTTTAGTTCTGTACTCATTTGTAAAAAATATAAGAATATACTGTCTCAGCATATAGTTTGCCATTCTTAAATGATTGTTCTTTGGTTATCATGCCGTGGGCATCATAAACAAATGTATTTTTATAAATGGTTTGTTTGGATTTTGATATTTGATAGGTCGATTCATCTTTGGTAATGCGTCCATTTAGATCTTTTTCTGTTATCCTGGTATAAGGTTTTTTGGGATTGTACATGTTTAGAACCTCCGTCTTTATTTGTTTTCCGCTGGCATAGGTATAAGATGTGCCATATAAAAGCGTTTCTTTTAGGCCATTATAAAATTCGTATTTCAATAATTGGTTCATCGAATCGCTCATTTCGACTGTTTTATAGGGTTTGCCATTGTAATTAAACCCATGCGTAGTTGTTATGATATTGCCATTGGGTAGGTAGGATTTAGTGGCACAAATTTTTGCGGTGTCCTTTAACTTTTGTACTGCTTTTCCGACATTATCACAATTGTAGTCAGTTACAAGTTTTACTTTACCCTTGCTATTTTTGAGAACTGTTTGTTTTAATTGCCCGTTGGAAGTGTATACATAATCGTACGAGCGGCTAATTTGATTTTTATGGTTAAAATAAATAACCCGTTTTTCTTTGCCTAAGTTGTTATAGGCTATAAGTGTTTGTCCTGAAAACTTTGCTTTCTGATTATAATAGGTTGATTGTATTATTTTATTGGAGTCGTTATATGTATAGAACTCAGTTCTGCCTGTGTATTGGCTTTTGTAAAAACTAGATTGGAGCAGTCCATTTGCATTATAATTTCTATTGGCAAATAAATAGATGTGTTGCTTTCTCCCAGTATCTGCACTTGTGGTTCTTTGATTACTTCTTCCTTTGTTATCAAAATTGGTAAGTTCATTTGTATAACTCACGTTACCTTTTTTTGATATGTAGGTTTTACTTTTTTTAATTTGATAGATTTTTTGTGAAAGGGCAAAGCTATCGATGTTTGAATAATTCGGCTTATTGGTATTTGAATGGTATAATAAGTTATTCCAACCATAGTTGTCAAAGCTATATTTTATTTGAGCTTGACCGATATTAAAGGTAAAAAATATGCTAAGGAAGAGTAAATAGTTTTTCATTTACTAATAACGTTAAAAGGATTATAAAAGTACATTGTTATTGCAAATATATAACAATTGAAAATTTGTCAATAATAAAAAAGGCAGTGTCTAATATAGACACTGCCTTTTCGTATAGTACGCCTTTTGGCGATTTTAAGGATTAATGAACGATAGTTACACGTTTAGTGATAACTTGAC
>JAQSCZ010000014.1 GCA_029945665.1 bacterium
GACAGGCTCAGCATGACGGTGATTGGGGTGCTTTTACTATTATTATTTGCGTTGACTGGAAAGTAGCTCATTTGGCAGCTGCTTTTTAAATCGACGAGAGCTATGGACTACCCTTTGCCAATGAAAAAAAATGGCTGTACACCAAGGTGAGGTTTCAAGTTATATTTGCTCAATCGATCAATAGGCTAATGCCTGCGCTAAGCCATCGGCCCATTAACGGCACAGTTGTAAACTCTCTATAGGCGGTATTGCCAATATTTTGAAGTATTAAAAACAATTTCATCGGCCTTTTATCTTTCATTTTTGGCAAATAATCAAAACGGGCATCAACAAGGGTATATTTATTGATTTGATTAGTTTGTAAACCATACCTTTCTAAATAACGGCCATTGATAGACAAATGTAACGATTGGGTGTGCAAGTTCAACTGCGACATCCACTGAACAGGTAAATAATTTAGGGTATATTGCGAAATACTTTGGGTATTTAAAGCCCCGGTGAACAGCCTCGAGATACCAGTACTTATTTCAATTCTAAGTCCGCCTTGTGATTTAAATATTTGCTTAAGTTTAATTTGATATTTAACATTTGCCTCAATGCCTTTGATATCAAACGACTGTAAATTTACGGGTCGCCATGGCGCATTCAGCGAATCCTTTGTTCTGTCAATCAATGCCTGGTTATTTCTTCTGAACGCACTGATATGGAATACCAATTTTTTGCCGTTACTTCTCAAACCCACATCCGAATAATTGGCCTTTTCAGCCATTAAAAGTGGGTTACTAAGATTTGAAGGACCGGAGTAATATAAGTCAGTATAGGTAGGCAATCGCTGACCTGTTCCTGTGGATGCAAATGCGAAAATTTGCTTACTCACTTGTACATTAATATCAGCCCCAGGATAAAGCTTGTATCCTAAAATATTATTGTGCAGACCATAAACACCACCCGACAATCTAACACCTTTTATAGGCATGATCAATACATCCACATACATGCCTTCAAATTCTCGCAAATGCACCCCAAGATTGGTGCTATTAATTTGCTCTTTGCGATACTCTGCACCGAATCCCAATTCATAGAACTTGCGCATATATTTATAACTCATTTCAGGTGTAAGCACGGTGGTTTGATGGAAATTTCTGTAATAAGACGGGTTCTCCTTGATAAAAACATATTGATCATTATTACCTCTTCCACTTAGTCTAAAATTAAAGGTACCATGCTTTATTGTTTCTATATCTGCGCTGATACTGCCCCATTGTGTGTTTACATATTCGTAAGCATTACTATCGGCAGGTGCGGCATAAAAACCATTGGCCCCAAATGAATTTCGAAAAATAGATCCACTGTAGTTCAAATGCACACCCTCTTGTTTTAGGAATCTATTTTTGTGCTGTATGCGTTGTTGTATTCTAAAATTACTTCGTATGCCCTGAAAGTCGGTATTATGGCGATAGCCACTGCCCATATCTGCGGCGATATCATACCACACCGAAAAATTTTTGTTACCTAAGGTATTGAATAGCCTAAAACCTTGATTGGCATACAATGCATTCGATTTACTATCTCTACCAAACCCGGTACCACTGTGAACTTGGGCCGACAACTGTGGCTTCTGAGGCATCCTTGTAATAATATTAACAACCCCAGCTAAGGCATTTAAGCCATAACGGCGTGCAGAAGCCCCTTTTATAACTTCGATTCTTTCGATAGCCTCTGGCGAGATACTAATATTCATTTGGTGGTGCCCTGTTTGCGGATCGCTCATTTTAACCCCATCTATTAACACCAATACTTGGTCGAAGGTGGAACCTTGCATTTGCAAATCTGATTGTGTACCCATTACACCGCGTTGTCGCAGATCAATTCCCAAAGTGTAAGCTAGCAGTTCGGCAGTGGTTTGAACAGGTAATTTTTCAATATCTTCCCTGCTAATAATTTGAACATTTTGCCCGATATTATCTGTTGAATAACTGATGCGTTTTGAATACATTGGATGTACTCTTACTGTATCAAAACCACCGGGGATTGTAATTGGTTCCGAATCGCTCTGCGCTTGCGCAGTCGCAGTAATAACAACACTTCCAATTAAAAAAAACCTATTTAAAATATTCATTTTTAAAAAAAAAATTTAATGCCCGCAAATGTAAAGGCTTTCACATGGTTTCAAAATGTTTTTTTTTTGCAAAATAAGATTAGAGTATTCCATAATTTCTGACTCAATTAGTCACCTTAAAATTCAATTATGAATGAAGCTTCTGGAATTTATTAAAACGAAAATGCGAATGACGACTATTTATCAGCCGGTAAAAATAGGTGCTTGATTGGCAAGGCTATGTTAGTTAATGACCGTTAAAATGAGGCCCTTTTATGGCATCATATTTTTTCTAAAATAGAGCGTATTTCTATACAAATCTGGTCTAAATCGTTTTGAATGATGGTGCAAACAATTTAAAAATCAATTCCCACTTAATCATGCACAATTCTATTTCTAAATCCTCTTAACCTGAAACAGTTAATACCACCATATTGATCTTTAAAATCCTCTGGTAACCCACTTGCGGCTTCTCCAATTATTTCAAAATTTCTTATGACTGCATCAATCGTTTTGGAATCTTCAATAAAAGTTAAAAATATGTAATTTTCAGTATATCCTTTTTTCTTTTTCAATAGAAGTTATGATATCAGAAAGTAAAAGTTTTGGTTCGCGATTAGACATAATTCAATTCATTTTCAATCTGAGTAAAATACTCGGGCTTGATTCCATTTTTAGAGACTAAATCTACTTTCGTATTCAGCAAATGTTCAAGTTCATCTGCTAAATCAATAAATTCGATTCCTATTAGCCTTGTAAATTCTACCATGATATCAATATCACTATCCAGTGTTTCTTAGCCACGTCCGTAACTTCCAAAAACTGCAATGACACCAACACCATACTTGCCATTCAGTATGTCCTTGTTAATTCTAAGAATATGTTTGATGCATTTATTTGCCGATACAGAAAGTAAACATCTAATGATAGCAGTGCTTACAGACTTTGAGGTACAAATAGGGTACAAGAACATCTGAAATAGGTACAAAAATGCTTAATAGGTAACTTTAATAAAGACTCTTTTTAAAACGCCATTTTGATCGATAGCACTTACTGAAATCTTTAAATCATCCTTATTTGCTTCATGAAATACTTTATTGTGATATTTCTTAATATAACCTAAATGCTGATTTCCTTTAAAAACCTTAACGGCAGATGAATCCCTTTGGTTAGTTGGCTCAAGTTCATATCGGAGCAAATCGCCAATTTGTAGAGTCCCCTTTGGGACCTGCATTTTTGACAATCCTGCAATTTCAGTAAGAAAATGTAAATTAGGGATTAACTTATATTCAGCTAAGAATTCAAAGTTATCAGTAGGGACAAGACCTTGAGTTTTACCCAACAAGTAAAATTTATCATTTGCTTTATCAGAATCTACCTCCCAAAACTTATAAAAACTTGTAATGTCAGGTCTATCACTTTTGGTTAGGCGTTGACCAAATATTTCAGCTACATTCCCGTTATATTCCTTGCTTAAATCCTGAAACTCAGTATATGGAGTGAATCCTTCTTCCTTTTGCAACTTGATTGCATCCGAATAATATTTAAAAATATGTTTTCCCTCCGGAGTTTTAATCAATTCTCCAACAGCTGTGCGCCTTTCACCAGCACCTTTGCGCCATACAACATATATTTTATCAAACTCCTGCACTGATTAAATTAATTAGCTTATTTATTCGCAAAGTTACTAATTTTATTATGAGTTCCTTCCGATCTTTTGGGATGCAATAGGTTTTCTTCCTTTCCGGTACCACCAAATTTACCTGTTCTAAGATAAGAAAAATCAAGTCAGGTTGCCAATTACTGAGGAAAACAGAGGCTTTTCTAACTTGCTCCGCATAAGACGAATTTAACAATTCATCGATTAAATCATAATGACTAATTTTTCTATTATCCCAATGTAATTCTGATTTTCCGTTATCAATGTAATTATTTAACTCTATTTCATTAGCCAGAAGGGATTTAATCCTTTCTTCTGTTAATTCTCTCGCCATAGAACTACCACTATCGTAGATTGGGGCAGTTTTAGAAATATTCAAATTTTCTAAAACTAACTGCTTTCCTATTTCATTCAATTCATTCTTTTTATTCAAGAATGTATTACAAAATTTTCTCACTACCCAATTTAATGCATTATTTTTTGCCCTTTCTTCTAAATGACTAAGGCCTTCAGCCACCAAATTAGTTTTACCAATAAATGCCCAATTCTCTTGATGTCTGTCTGTATTGCCAATAATAGTATCAAAAAGCAAGGTTTCAAAAATAAAGTTCCAATATTTATGAATGTTAAAATATTCTAAAGTATCTTCCAACAAATGGAATGTGTATTTATTACGAGTACTATTATCTTCTGGCAAAAAATCCGAATTTATTGCTGTCATAAAGCGCCCAATTTCTAATAGCTGCTCCTCTCCTATTATTGTCATTTGGGGGCTCAGACAACCAATTTCACCATCAAAAACGGCCACATCATAACGAAGTATATTCAACCCCAAATTTTTCCCCAATTGGTAAGCAATAACCTCATTCCAAAATTCATACTTATAGTATTTTTCAGCTTTACCATTTCGGGCTAGTTTTTTTTCACTACATTTAAAATAATATCGATTGCCAACTGGATCTTGTAATACTTTCTTAGCTCTTGTACCCCCGCTGTTAAACCAAGAAAGTTCTTGCCAATTTGAAGCATCTATAAATTTTATATCAATATTATATTTCTGCATCTAATAGCATTTAACAAAGTTGCAAATAAACATATTTAATGCAAACAAACTATATTATATAATGCCAAGTTCGATTAAAATGTCCCTTTTCATTTTGCTTAAAGGTCTTTGGCTAAACTTTGACTCGTTAAAATGTACTCCAAAAGCAAGTCTATACACCTCTTCTCTATTTAACACAACTCCAGAAAGAACTTGTTTTTCTAACATCTCTATATAGCTTTCGGAATAAGTATCTCTAATACTTCTCAAATCTTCTATCTCATCTTCATGGGCTTTATAGATTTCTTCTAATTCAAATGCTTTCACTGATCTTTTTGAGAAATCATTCACACTGGAAATTCCGGTCAAATTGACCCCCTCTCGCCGGTCTAAATTGACCCCTCAAAA
>JAQSCZ010000015.1 GCA_029945665.1 bacterium
TTTGATCAAAAACAAGAATTGAGTGGCGCTGTGGAGGTGCTGAGGTGAGCCAATTATTTAAAACAATGGTTGTATTTTTTTTAATTATTCGGAGCCCCTGCGTTGATCCATTTTTGAATCTTGTTTTTATCACAAACAGAGAGTGAAGCAGCTGGTGGCATTTTGTTAGGCCCGCTTGTTAAATTTATATCCCTCCATAAATTATTGTTTTGGGCTTGAATATTTAATTGAGCCCATGTGCCAAGCTTTGTAGCGCCAGTGCTATGGCAACCATTACAATTTTTAGAAATTATTGGGGCAATATCTGCAGCATAAGCATATTTGGCAGTATCACATCCACTATTGCAAGAATCATTTTTTGCACCTTGGTTCATCCATTTCAGAATTTTATACCTGTCGCTTGCACTTAATCGTTGGGTTCTAGGCATCATTTTGTTAGGATCGGTGCTCACCAATACCTTCCATAAATCAGAGCCTTTCGGGTTTTGAGTATCTGTAAGTTTTTTAATGTTGTTGTAATTCGTCAATACCAAACCTTCGGCCCTGTCAGTTGCGTTATGGCAACCAGTACCAACACAACTAGAAGTAAATATGGGCAAGATATCATTTTTAAAATAGGCAACAGCTGAGTCGCAATTTGATATAGGGTCTGGGTTGATTACAATTGAATCTTTAGGTGTATTGCCAGGATTTATGAGCTCCTTTGGCTTATGCTCGCATCCAACAATAAATAAAAAAAGACTGGCAATTGGTAAAAAAGAGAGTTTTAGTAAGTGTTTCATAAATTGATTAAGCAAATTTAATCTATTTAAACTATTCAAAAATTGACGATTGTCATAATGGCGTAGTAAAGTTGAATGGAGTGGTATAAAACCTGGTTGAATAGGTATAAAGCTATTGTCTCCAGTTCAACGGTCGACGGAAGCTAATGCCAAATTGTAAATCATTCATTCGTATAGCGTATTGCTTGTTAGCCAATTCCCATGGTTTCGAATACATGCGAAAGTTTGTATAAAAGCCCAATTGGCCGATGTCATTGATATTGGTATAAATTCCCAGTTGTGTGCTAAAACAAGTGGTGAATTGAGTCGATTTCTTTTCTTTAATGTATCCATCATTAATTAAATTAAGGTGAGTGACACTTTTCGAGGTAATAGCGCTAATTCCAGCACCTAAACCGGCAACCAACTTTGTGTTAGGCGTGATGTTTTGTTCAAAATTGAATTTTATTGGAACTGTTATGATTTGATAGCGATTTTTGGTTGCCAAAGAAAAATTCCGAGTTGCAAAATAGAAAGTTGAATCAGTTGAGCCAACTAAGTGTATCCAAAGTATTAGGTTATCTTGATAGGCTGTAATCTTATTGTCACTTTGATCTCTTGTTTCAACAGAATAACTTGTAATATTAAATCGAATATCCTCAGTGTGTAAATTATATTGCAAGCCTGATTCGATTGAAAAATGCTGCCCAAAACGGTGTCCTAATAAAAATTGAGCATGAAAACCTGTACCACTGTGGGTCATTTTATCTTTATTGGCCCATAAATCCTTGTGAATATAAGCAATAGAATCATTTTTAATAACGGCGGAATTGCCTGATATTTGAGGACCGGCTCCAACACTCCACCACCATTTGCTGTCAAAATCTACTGGCTGACTGGTATAATTGCTGCGAATAACCTTGCCTTTTTTTGCCTTTAGGTCTGAAATAACCTCTTTTTCTTCGGGTAGTTCAAATTTCGCCAAATTTGGTTTAGTGAATTTTCGTTTGGCTAAGGTAATGTCATTAAAATCGATGATTGTTGGAATAATTGCTGGTAAGTCATTCTTCTGACCCCAGTTGTTATTTGCTAAATTAGTTGAAGCCTGGTTGTATTTTATGTTTTCATTAGGATTGGTTAACGACTTACCGTTATTAGTTCCTACCCGTTTGGTATTATTTAGGTTATTATCACCTAATTTGTCTGCGTCGTTTTCAAAATAACCCGCACTAACAATCGGTGAATTCGCCCCATTCTGGTTTGTTGATTCATTTATTTCTGCTGATTTAGCTAGGCTTGTTGAGTTTGAATGTTTATCTGAATCCACTTGGTTTTCAGCATAGCTCGCTTTGGCATTATTCGCTACATGGCTGGCTGTTTTGGTTTGCATACCAATAGTGCTAAAGAGCCAACTGCTAACAGCGACCACTGCAATTATTATAGGCAGGAGCCATAGATAAAAAGGTTTTTTCTTATCTTCATCTAATCTAGCACTAATATTCTCCCACAGTCGCTTGTCTGGCGGCAGGTGCTCGTTTTTAAAGCTATCTCCTAATTTGTTGTCAAATTCTTCTTGATTCATGACTTGTAATTTCATTTTTATATAATTGCCATAAAAGACCTCTAGCCCTTGTTAAGGTGCTGCGGGAAGTACTTTCTGGCATATTTAATTTTTCTGCAATTTCTTTATGACTGTACCCATCTATTGCATAGAGCATGAGTACAATACTGTAATTTTCAGGTATTCTTTTAAGCAACATTAAAACCAATTCTGAGTCAAATTTTTCTGGTGCGTCCTCTTTAATTTCCGCCATTTGCCAGGTCGATTCATCAATAGAAACCTGAAGGGTTAGTTTCTTGTTGGCTCTCAATTTATTGATTGCTTCATTGATAAAGATTCGGGTCATCCAAGTCTCCAAACTGCTCTGAAAACTGAACTTACTAAGGTTGCTAAACACCTTAACAAAGGCATCCTGAAAGGCATCTTCGGCCAATTCCATTTCTTTCAGATATCTTTTACAAATTGCCAACATTTTTCCTGAAAAGCGATTGTATAAAGCTTCTTGCGACAACCTGTCGCCCTTCAAACATCCCTCTATCACTTGCTGCTCGGCAAATACCATACTGATTAATCGTTAGACAAATTTAAGCAATAAAACGCTGCAATTTTTGAAAAAATAAATAAAAATAATTGCGTTTTGGTAGTTCGCCTTAAAATATTCTTAAGAAAAATGACAATAATTTGACGGATTTAGCGTTGTAAGTATAATTCCTTTTTAATTTAATTTATGCTTTACAAAACCATTCTGTGGTTCGTGATTTTAGTTAATCTCACGCCACTTCGTGCGCAACAAAATGAAACCAATTTTAGGGTCAATTTTAAGGTCGATGAATCGATACTCGACAGCGAAGATTTTATTGTTTTAGATGCGCTTATTTCCGAGGCAAAATTATTTACCTATTATGAGTTAACCTTAACAGCTCATACAGACAATGATGGTAGTAATTCCTATAATTTTATGCTCTCTAATAAAAGAGCCGAATCAGTGATTAATTATTTGCAATCAAATGGTTTGAACCCCAAGGTAATGGACATTGCTTGGTATGGCGAAAAAATGCCAGAAGCGTCTAATACCAGCAACGAAGGTAAAGCCCTTAACAGAAGGGTTGAGGTTAATCTTAGGAAGTATCAATTAAATGGCACCTCCGACTTGTTAAAAGCTACTGGAGGGGATTATGCACAGCAATACAACATCGATCCATCAAAAGACAATACCATTGTTGGAAAAAATGGAACAAGGGTTTTTATTCCCAAAAATTCAATTCTTACATCTGATGGCCGAGTTCTAGGGAGCGAAATCGTGAACATTACGTTAGAAGAATTTCTGAATCCCAATGATGCAATTTTCAATCAACTTTCAACACTTAGCAATGGTAAAATATTAGAAAGTGGCGGTATGTTTAATTTAAATGCCAGTTACAATGGACAGCAACTAAAAATTAAGCAAGGAGAGTCAATCCAAGTTGAAATGCCTTCTCTTAATCTAAAGAATGACATGCAAATTTTTGTTGGTGAAAAAAATACGCAAGGCATCACTGTTTGGAATCCAACGGCAAAACCTTTTGGCATAAAGAGCAATAAAAAAGTAGACATGCCTTTTGTAAAAATAGATACCGATTATCTCAAAAAACTAAAGCAAGTCATTAATTATGAAAAGATGTCTGCGATGGAATCTATTTACCAACTGCCTAAAACTAAAGCAAGGCCCTTAGCTCCAAAAATTCCAGTTTTGTCAAAATATCCAGACGCATTATCCTTTTTTTCAAAGACCGACAGGCTGTTTAAAAGCAAAGCAAAGCGCGCGCGAATTCTTCAAAAGGAGCACGACAGAATTGATAGAAGAAATGAGGCTAAAATGGCCCGATATCAGAAAAGTTTGGAAATATACAACACGCTAGTTAAATCCCTTTCTATAGATTCCATGATGTTTATAACCGGTCAGGACGCCTTCTACGATTGGCTTAAAACACAGAAAAAATTAGCGGATAAGTCCATATTGGAGTATGAAAAATTGGGATTTAATCATGCAATTGATCATCTGATTGACTTGAGTAATGCAAATAAACTAAAGGAAAATTTAACCCCTGCTATTTTGGTTAATAATTCTAGTTATACAAGCGATGAACACTTAAATTATTTACAATTGCTCGAAAAACAAGCCTTCATTAATCAGTTGATACAAACTCCCTTTGACGGCATCGTGAGTAAATACAGTGTTCAAGGTCGTGTGAATCTGGATCGTTATTTAGAGAAAGAATCAAGGATTAATTATTACGAAGTATCAAATAATAAATTTACAGCCAATTTTATAAAAACACAACCACATTTGGTCTCTATGTTTAATAAGGCCAATGAAGAGCTAATGGATAAGCGTGATAAAATGGGCGTGGCCGATATGAATATGGTTAACACCGTTTACCAAGCAAGTATTTCCAATTTTGGCCCCATTAATTGCGACCGCTTCGCCAATACACCTCAACTCGTTAATGTTAAAATTAATTGTGAAAAAGAGGCGCAAATATCATTTTTTATACCTTCGATGAATAGTTATTTATATGCCAATAAGAATGGTCTTACTAATCAATATGAAGTTAACCTGCCAGCTGGAACGGCTGCAATAATGGTTGTGGTCGGTTTGCACAACAATTCACCTGTGTTCGAAAAGCACCATTATAAAATAACCAAAAATTTAAGCATCACTGCTGCACCAATACCCACTACTTTAAAGCAAATAAAGCAGCAAGTTAGCTTGATTTAAGACCTTTAGAATCTCCCTTTCTTCAATTAAAGCAGGTGTTCGCATCTGCTTTTTTTGTGAATTCACTGTCCTAAAACCTTTCGTTAGTTAAGAATTAATAAAAAAATGTATCTTTGCGGTCCTTTTTTTATGTCGGAAATCAAGATTACATTGCCTGATGGCTCAGTTAAACAATATGAAGCAGGAACTTCCGCTTTGCAAATAGCGCAAAGCATCAGTGAAGGCCTAGCAAGAAATATTATTGCAGCAAAAGTGAATGGTAAAGTGGTAGATGTAACCTTACCTATACTAACAGATGCTGACTTGGTGCTGTTGAAATGGGAAGATAAAGAAGGAAAAAACACGTTTTGGCATTCTTCGGCTCACTTATTGGCCGAAGCTTTAGAATTCTTATATCCAGGAGTTAAATTTGGAATTGGACCTGCTATTGATTCAGGGTTCTATTACGACATTGATTTCGGTGACCATAAATTCACAAGTGAAGACTTCAGCAAATTGGAAAACAAAATGCTTGAATTGGCTAAAAGCGACAATAAATACGAGCGTAAAGAAGTTTCAAAGGCCGATGCCACCGCGTATTTTACTGAAAAGGGTGATCAATATAAATTAGAACTAATTCAGGATTTGAACGATGGAGAAATCACGTTCTATTCTCAAGGGAATTTCACAGATTTATGTCGCGGTCCACATATACCGGGCACTGGCTTTATCAAAGCCGTTAAAATTACAAGTCTTGCTGGTGCATACTGGAGAGGTAATGAGAAGAATAAACAACTCACCAGAATATATGGTATCACTTTTCCTAAAAAAGCGGAATTAGATGCCCATATCTTAATGCTAGAGGAAGCCAAAAAGCGCGACCACAGGGTATTGGGTAAAGATTTAGAGATTTTTTGTTTCGATGATGATGTTGGACCTGGTTTGCCATTGTGGTTGCCCAAAGGTGCTGCTATTATTGAACGTTTAGAAGAATTTGCAAAGAAAACTGAGAAGGAAGCAGGATATGTGCGCGTTAAATCGCCACACATAGCAAAGGAAAGCATGTATATTAAGAGTGGTCACTTGCCTTATTACCAAGACAGCATGTTCCCACCAATGGAGTTAGATGGTACCAAGTATTATCTAAAACCTATGAACTGTCCGCACCACCATAAGATATTTGACGCTACTCCGAAATCATACAAAGACCTTCCAGTGCGTTATGCAGAGTATGGTACTTGTTACCGTTATGAGCAAAGTGGAGAGTTATTTGGACTCATGCGTGTTCGCTCATTAACAATGAACGATGCACATATATATTGTACAAAAGCGCAATTCGAAGAAGAGTTTAAGGCAGTAAATAATTTGTATCTCAAGTACTTTAAAGTGTTTGGTATTGAAAAATATGTGATGCGTTTTAGCAAACATGACCCAAAGAAATTAGGTCAGAAATACATTAACTCGCCCGAACTTTGGAAAGAAACTGAGGACATGGTGCGCAATGTGTTGATTAGCGCAGGTATTCCTTATGTTGAGGTAGAAGATGAAGCGGCTTTTTACGGTCCCAAAATAGATATACAGATATGGAGTGCTATTGGTAGAGAGTTTACATTGGCTACCAATCAGGTTGATTTTGCCCAAGCAGAAAAGTTTGATTTGTCTTTTATCAATGAGAAAAGTGAAAAAGAAAGACCTTTGATATTGCATCGTGCGCCTTTAAGTACCCATGAAAGATTCATAGGTTTTTTATTAGAACATTATGCTGGTAAATTTCCATTGTGGTTGGCTCCCGAGCAATTAATTATACTGCCAATTAGCGAAAAATATCAAGAATATGCAGAAAATGTTTTAAAAGTCCTTAAAAAGCACGATATTCGCGCCCTCATTGACGATAGGTCGGAAAAAACTGGAAAGAAAATACGCGATGCTGAAATGAAGAAACTCCCGCTAATGTTAATAGTTGGCGAAAAAGAGCAAGCAGAAAACACAGTGTCGGTAAGAAAACAAGGTGGCGAAGATTTGGGTACAATGAGCGTTGAAGGTTTAACAGACTGGATAAACAAAGAAATAGAGAAACAATTAAATTAATTAGAGATTGCAAAAAAAACCGTATTCACCAAAGCCTACAAGGCCAAAAACGAACAAGCCAAGAGTTAATAGAGGTAGAAGAGAGGCTTTACACAAAATCAATGGATTCATTACAGCTTCTGAAGTCAGAGTTGTAGGAGATGGCATTGAGTCTGGCGTTTATTCTATTAGCGAAGCACGCAAAATTGCGGCAGCCATGGAACTTGATTTGGTGGAAATCTCTCCAAATGCTGAACCACCGGTTTGTAAAGTAGTTGATTACAACAAATACTTATACGAGCAAAAGAAAAAAATGAAGGAGCTAAAAGCGACTGCCATTGTAAACGAGGTAAAGGAAATCAGATTTGGACCTAACACCGACGAGCATGATGTTGATTTTAAAATAAAACATGCTACGAAGTTCTTAGGCGAAGGTGCAAAGGTAAGAGCTTATGTGTTTTTTAAAGGTAGAACCATAATATACAAAGAAAGAGGTTATGATCTATTGATGCGTTTTGCAAATAAATTAACTGAAGACGGCATCGCCAAATTAGAATCGCCGCCAAAACAAGAAGGAAAGAAAATGATTATTCTCTTAGGCCCAATTAAGAAATAATCGAACCATTAATTAATAAATATAAAAGGAGCAACAAGTTATGCCAAAAATGAAGACCAATAGCAGTGCTAAGAAAAGAGTTAGTCTTACTGCATCAGGAAAAATAAAACGCAAAAAAGCGTTTAAAAATCACATCTTAACAAAAAAATCTACCAAACGTAAACGTGGCTTAACCCAAGGTGGTTTAGTAAACGATACAGATATGCCAAACATGAGATTCATGTTGACTATCGGTAAATAATTAGAATTAATAAAGACTTTGCCAGGCCATAAAGCTTCTGCCCTAGTAGAACGCCTGTCATAACATCAATAACTCAAAAAGTAACAAAGTAAAAAAATGCCTCGTTCAGTTAATCACGTAGCCAGTAAAGCACGTAGAAAAAAAGTCCTCAAAATGGCCAAAGGCTATTTTGGAAGAAGAAAAAATGTATGGACCGTCGCTAAAAACGCGGTTGAAAAAGCCTTAGGTTATGCCTATCGCGACAGAAAACAAAAGAAAAGAAATATCCGTTCTATCTGGATCGTGCGTATCAACGCTGCGGTTAGAGAATTTGATATGTCTTACTCTCAATTTATCGGTAAATGCAACGCTGCGGGTATCACCTTGAACAGAAAAGCATTGGCTGATTTAGCGTTAAACCACCCAGAAGCTTTTAAAGCAATCGTTATGGAAGTAGAAGATGCAACGCCTGTATCTCGTCCAGATAACGAACCTAGAGCTACAAGATTAAGAGAAGCTGCTCCAGTAGTTGTTGAGAAAACTACCAAACCTAAAGCTGAAAAATCTGCTGCGCAAGTAGCGGTTGCAGAGGTTGAAACTGTTGAAGCAGAAACTGAAGAAGTGAAAGTGCCTAAAGCCAAAAAGAAAAAGGCAGAAGACACCGAAAATTCTGAAGCATAATTTAAATATTAAATATTGGAAAGGAAGTCGAAAGACTTCCTTTTTTTATGCACTTATTTCAGATAAAGCGTGTCTTAAACCAAAAAGTTAAGTTAATATAAAGTCACACAGAGGAAACCAAGAAACCCTTTTAAAATAAATTGCTTGATTTAACAAACTGAGGTCTTTTTGATTGTCTCACATGGATTTTACTTTGATTTAGTGGCTGCTATAATATAGTTATTTTTTTCATAGAGATTAACACAATGCCAATATTGTTTCTCATGAAAATATATTATAAATTTGTAAAATAGCAAGAACGCAATGGAAGATGTTAATGAACCCATAATGGATTACAATGTGTTGGATCTTAACAAAACCTATACCTATGCCGATTACATGCGTTGGATGTTCAAGGAACGCGTTGAATTAATAAAGGGCAAAATTGTAAAGATGAGTCCTGCTCCTAACAACAAACATCAGGAATTGTCTTTCAAATTAACAGGCCTGTTTTATAACTTATTTAACAAGCACTCTTGCAAGGTATATGCCGCACCTTTTGATGTTATATTACCTGTTTCTTCCCCAAAAAAAGACAGTACCATTGTGCAACCCGATTTATGCGTTGTTTGTGATTTATCTAAATTAGAAAGCCACGGATGCCATGGCGCTCCAGATTTAATTATAGAGATTTTATCTCCGGGCAATTCAAAGCACGATTTAAATACGAAGTTTAAATTGTATGAAGAAAGTGGTGTAAAAGAATATTGGGTGGTAAATCCTTTCAACGAAACGATTCATCTTTATGTGCTCGAAAATAATTTTTATAAAGGGTTACATCCATTTACTAAAGATGAGATTATTCAAAGCACGGTATTTTCCAATTTGAAAATATCTGTGAATTCGGTTTTTGATATGGTCTGAAATTAGAATCACTTAATTTTATCACTTGCATTTCTCTCAAATTTGGCTATCACCTCCATAGCTTTGGGGATGGCATGTGGATTTATAATTTGTTCTATAATCTCAATTATTTGTAAATTTAATGTTAGTAAATCAAATTATAGATATGTCTTAAGTTATCAAATTATCATCTTTTTTAAATTAATATTTTAGTCATATTATTCTATTTGTTTTGATTCATAATTATTAACAACCATGAAAAAAAATCAAATTCTTCTAATCGTTTTTCTATTTTCACTTAAAGTTAGTTTTTCAGTTAATTTGTCGGGGACGTATACTAATATATATGGCAATTCAGGCACAATCAGAAACTATTATGGAAACAATGATATCATTAATGATATTGTTATTCAAAGTAAATGTATTTTGGTCCTAAAGTGCGGTATTTATAGAGTCTCTCCTAGAGTAAAAATTACAATTGAACCAGGTGGTCAATTGTGTTTACATGATGCAATCCTTACCCAAACTGCAGATAATTTTAGTGGTAACTCAATAACACTAAATACTACCAATAATTGGTTGGGAATAGAGGTTTTAGGGAATGACGATAGCAGTCATCAAGAATTGGTATGTCCTACTTCATTTTGTAATGGGGCTCCACAATCCATACAACTTAATGATGGGCCTCTATACAATCATGGTGTGATTATAATGTATAAATCGAAAATTCGTTACTCGGATTTTGGTGTTACGTTAGGTGGAAAAATATTGAAAAACTCCCATTTTGGTTATTTAGCTTTTGGGCAATCTGGTGGCCAGATTTATACCTATTTGTCGGCATTTGAAAATAATTACTGGAGACATATTCTATTTGCTTCATATACTAAATCATTGAATAAAAGCATACTCATTAAAAATGAGTTTAATTATGAACAAGGGGTTGATCCCATATTAGGTCACCAACATCGCGATATTATTGCATATGATAACTCATTCAAATATAATGTTGAAAAAAACATTTTCAATGTAAAGTCTATTTTTAATAATTTCTATGGAATAGAATTATTAGGGAGCTACATGAGGATTAACGACAATATATTTAAATGGCATATAGTTGGCGTACTTTATAATTCGGCTTTTGGTAATTTTTTTACCAATGTACAAGTTATACATTACAATACCTTTGATCAATGTCAGGTTGCAATCGATAATTGTGGCGGAGCACGATTGAGAGTTGAAAAGAATCCCGCTATAAAATCATGCGGCTTTATAAGATATAGCACAATTGCTCGTTCCTCAGGAGCACCAATTTTCACACATTTTAATTCGAGCCCGTATCCTGTTTATAGCGGATTTACAAGCAGTGATAATGGGACCGTGGGAATATATAATGGTTCAGGTGGGTATAATTTACAATGCAATGGCAATTCATTCACAACTAAACCAGTAATACTTAACATAAAAAAAGATGCCTCAATAATTACATGGAAATCAGGAGCTTTAAGTTCTTTGTTTATGGGTAATACCTTGAATAGTTCAGTATCAGGTTTTAGGAGTATTGAAAATAATTTGGGCTTTAAAATAGGATGCAATACGTTTAAAACATCAAGGTTTAATGATATTTTAAATGACGCCAATGGATTCGTTAGCACCCAAGGAAGCAGTATGTCGCCAACTGGTAATGTTCATTCGAAAAGGCAATCTGTTTATGATATTAATAATCTAAATTCTTTTTATTCTGGTGCTATTTTGCCGACTTTAAAATGGAAGTATTATTTTAAAAACGTTACCGATCAAACGCCTCAATATATATCAAGTAATACAGTTAACAAAATTGTGGTAAATACTAATTCGGGTAATTGTGGTGTGAATTTCGTAGATAATTTTACATCTGGATGCGGTGGTCGACTACTTGGCATTTTGCCATTTCAAATGACAAGCTATACGGCAATAAAAAGTGAATTGACAAGCATATTGGTTGGAGGTATAGATACATCAGAAGAAGATGAATACAATGATATAAATTTGAGATATGATTTATCAATGATGGATATGGTTGACCACTTTATATTGAATGGAATCGCTTATGGACATGATGTAAGTGACAGTATTAAGCAGTTTCTAATTGCTCACAATACTATTAATAGCAAAGTGTATATGGTTGATTGGTATCTTTCTAAAGACTCTTTCAATAAGGCGAATGATTTAATGGATACACTAATGGCAAATTATACAACAAATGATTTTATAAAAGATTTTGTAGAGTTTAAGTCATTGACAAGCCTTTGTATACAAGCTGACTCGACACTTACTTTCCTATTCAATCATTTTAATGACTTCAAAGATATTGCAGATTCGTTGGGTTATTTTAGCAGATCAGCATTAGGGATAGCTCAGTTTATTGCCAATTCTGATTCAACCAATACTTATTTTCAAAATAAATTTTATTTTGCGTATCTTCCTGATGTGACAGATTCAATCACTACTGATACCTTAATTAGAGAAACTATAAATGTATATCCTGTTCCATTTACAAGTTCGGTTACTGTCGATATAATTAATTATTTATCGACCATTAGGACTTTTAATGTGGTGTTGAAAGATATAGATGGCACTCAGTTGTTTTCATATTCGCCGTTTGTTGTAAATGCAAATACATCTAATAATTTTACTGATATCACTGTCTCCTCACTAGGAACTGGATTATATATACTCCAAGTTTTTGAGAATGGGGTAATGATAGATGTGCGTTTAATTAATAAATAGTAAATTTGTATTTTAGGTTCAAATGTTAAAGGTTATTTATTTTATTTTATTTTCTGTTTTGGCTTTTGTTGCAAGGGCCCAGGATTTTAATATAACTGCACATTTTCAAGGGGCAAGTGACCAACCCTTAGTTGGCCGATTGAGTGATTCTTCATTGGTATGCTTAACCTTTACACAATATCTAACTTCCAGCAATGTATATGATAGTTTGGAGTGTGTTATATCGAGGCTAAATGCAAGAGGACAACTGCTGTATTATAGCAAAATGCTATTACCTTCCAATATGGAATTGTTAATAAATGATATGACGGTAAGTGGAGATAGAATATTTTTGGCAGGCTTTATTCGAAATAAAGTTACGGATAAATTTTCAGCGTTTATAATGCGATTAAACGAATGTTTGGAAGTAGAAAAGTATAACATTTATAATTTAAAAAATGGTGGAAATCCTTATTTCAATAAGTTATTTGCTTTCTCTGATAGTGCAATTTTAGTTCTCGGGAATTATTTTATACAGTCGGATACCACCTTTTTAACAGTTTTTAAAATGGATCATGATTTTGGTGTTAAATGGTTCACTAGTTTAATGGGCTTTAGTAGCGATGTTGCTGTTGCCAATAATCATATACACCTGTGGGGATATGGATATTATCCAGAAAAAATAAATAGCGCAATTGCTGAATTAAAGTTAAACTATGCAATTCTAGATTTTTCGGGTAAGGTAAAGAGCCAATATGTAAAAAACGAGCATGAGGATTTTTTTATAAGCATAGGTAAAAGTATCGTTGCATCTGCCAATAGTGCTTTTTTGTTGGCAAACGAGGGCTTAACGGAATCTGGGTCCTCCATTAATATCTTAAAAAAAATAAGAACAGATGGTACTGTTTTAAAAACTGTTCAACTCAATGATAATAATATCGAAGAGGGCTGTGGTAGTATTTGTAGAATCAATGATAATAGATATATAGTAATTGGAGTTAAGCAGTTAGATTTTGAGCATATATGGGAAAAAGTTTATTTAGTAGATTCTAATTTGAATGTGATTAGGAAGAAGCAATTATTGCCTAATTATCCTCTAGTTGAATTGTGTGGAGTGAGGCAACCTATTCCATTTCATAATGGGTCTTTGCTTTATGGACGCACCCAAACCAAAACAACAGGTGTAATTTACAAAGGCACATTATATAAAATAGATACCTTCTTAAATGTAATGCCATTGCCATCGTTAATAGGCTATTCAGATAGTTTATGTCCTCATCCACCAGTATCAGGCAGTGTATGGGTATTGCCTATAGCAGATACTATTTGGTTGGATGATTTAGCACTCAGAAACAATATTAAGTTGCGCATTGAATCTAAAGTAAATGAAAATGAAAATATAATTATCTTTCCTAATCCGAGCAAAGGGTTGTTTACATTAACTTTTAGTCAGCCTTTAACAGGTTCACTTAGGCTTTATAATGCTGTTGGTCAAGTAGTATACTCAACTTCATTTAATACTCAAAATCAGCTTGAAGTTTTACTTGAAAATCAAGTGGCAGGTGTTTATTATGCACAAGTTCAAACTACCTCAAGAACCATTTTTAAGAAAATAATTTTTGAATAATAAGCTGGTGATTAATACATAGATTAATTTTTAGCCATTCTGTTGCCTGGTTTAGAAACGAACAATTTTATCACTTGCATTTCTGTCAAAGGTCTCTATGATTCTAATTTCTTTAGGAACGGCGTAGGTATTAATTGATTTCAGAAAGTTTAAATCTGATAAATTGTATTCAAAGTTTTTCTCGGCAATCAAAATTAATTTATGGCCCAATGCTTCGTCCTTTTCACTCGAAATAATAAACGCGTTCTGTGGATTTAGTTTTTCTTTTATCGCTTTTTCAATTAGTTCAGGTTGTATTTTTACACCACCTGTATTGATAATGAAATCGGCCCGGCCTGTAATCTCAAAATCGCCATTGGATTGCAATTGAATAAGGTCTGTTGTATGCAATGCATCCAACTCAAATGGCAATTGTATAACAGCACAATTATTTTCATCCATGCTTATTTTCACATCGCTAAATGGTGTAAAATAGGTCGATGCGTGTAGTCCGTTTATAGCCCGCAATGCAATGTGAGAGTAAGTTTCCGTCATGCCATAGGAATGGTAGAAAATAGTGCTCTCGAAATATTGTGATGTTAATTTATTTTCTAAAGCAGGTGATAATTCTCCGCCACCAATGATAACCGCTCTTACTTTTTTGAAATGTTCAGTGCTTACTTCATCATTTAAAATATAAAACAATTGATAAGGTGTTAATGAAACAATACTTGCATTTCTTTCGTCTAAAAATGGATTGGCCATCGGCTCTAATATTTCAACAGGTATTTGCCATTCCAAGGCGCGTACTAGCATCATTAAACCACCAACTTTGTTACAGGGAATACAACATAGCAAAGTGTCTTCGGCAGTGGGCTGTATAATACTGGCCGTATGGGCGGCACTCCATTGCATAATTCTTTTTTGTAGTTCAATGGCTTTTGGAATCCCTGTGCTGCCCGAGGTAGTTATTGTAAAAGTGGTGTCGCCTTTTTGCCATTGCGCGATAAAATGTTTGGCGATATCGCTGTTCATTACAACCTTATAAATTTATCTACGGCAGTAAGAAAGGCGTCAATCTCTGTTTGGTTATTGTAAATATGCGTTGAGATTCTCAAACAATTGATGTTGTTCTCTGCCACATACCGGGTGGTTATATGCTGTTCGTTGCAATGGATTTGCAGTTTGGTCATTTCTCTGTCCTTAATTTTAAAAGAAACTTGTGCCCCTCTGGATATAGCCTCTGTTGGGGTTAACATTTCAAGATTAGAACTCAATTTTATTAAATTTTCTTGCAAATAAGTGGCCAAGGCGCGCACTCTTTTCTCAATGAATGCTTTGCCTATTTGATTCTGAAATTCAATGGCCTTGGTAATGCCTTTGAACATAGAATAGTTCTGAGTTCCATAGAAATATCTATGACCATTTTCAGCATAACCATTTAAAATTGGCGGCTTGCTTAACATGTCCCAGCCTGTATCTACACCACCACCACCATAGTATGCTTGGATTTGATTCCGTTTGGCTTCAGAAACATATAAAAATCCCGTGCCTTTCGGTCCACACATCCATTTGTGACAACAACTAATATATACATCGCATCCAAGGTCTTTTAAGTCTGTAACCAACATGCCCGGTGGATGTGCGCCATCTATAATGCTCCAAATATTGTTTTGTTTAGCTAGCTCGCAAATGGCTTTAACAGGCAATATTTGGCCAATTGTGCATGGTATGTGGGGTACACTAATGACCTTTGTTTTTTTTGTAATCGCGTTTTTTATATTGGTCAAAGTTTCATCGGCTGTTTTTCCCAAATTAATCACTGTGATAACCACCCCATCTAATTTGGCTCTGTTAAGCCATGGCACTGCGTGACCAACATGTTCATGGTTGGTCATTATAACTTCATCGCCTTTGGTTAAAGGAAGGCCCCAGCAGGCAATGTTTATGCCTTCTGTTACATTGCGGGTTAAACTGATTTCTGTGTGTTTGGTATTTAAAAACTCAGCAAGCGCCTCAATTGCTAATTCATCATGACCACCATATCTGCCTGTGGTATCAACATCTAACATGTCGTTTTGAACTTCATGGATAACACCATATGGAGAAGGACCCAAGGTACCATTGTTTAAAAAAATTCTATCTTTACTTAATGGGAACTGCTCTCTTACCAATTTCCAATAAGCTTCATCATCTGTATTGTTTATTGGAAGGGGTGCTGCACTATGGGCTAAATTTGGAGTAAATGCCACTGCACCTGCCAATAATGCGCCTTGTTTTAAGAAATCTCTTCTGTTGGCCATAATGTTGGCTAAATAACAGAAAAAGGATGGGAATTCAAAATGCGATTTGATGTACTAAAGAGTCTTGTCAATTATTTCAAGATCAAAAATGTCTTTCATTTTCTTTGCAGTTTCTATAGCATCATTTTTATTGGTTGTTAGACTAAATACTTTTTTGCGATTTTCATTGTAAACAACAGATATTTCATAAAAGTCTATACTGTCGGATTGTATATCGTCATCGGGGTGCCCATTTGTATAAGCGGCGTCAAAAATCAGGATATAGCTTAGATTAACTGGTATTGGCTCACTGGTTTTTGCGAATCTTAAATTAAAAATTGTTGCATACTCACTCCATACCTTGGTTGAGGTATTGACAGATAGCCCCATATAACCGAAAATGAGAAAAATTGCGCCAATAAAAACAATGGTGCCAATTAGATATAGATAAAGCGCAAACAACAAGCTGGCTTCGCTTATTTGTGTACCTAAATAATACAGAATGAGGGCCCCAAAAAAACCAGTTACTAGGCCTGCCCCTCTTGCAGTTGGAGTTGAAAAAGACCTCACTCTGAAATAGAAAATCATTTAAATGTTTGAAATTATTGATTTCAATGATAAATTAATTTTATTAAATGGCCATTAGAAAAACTTCCAAATTTTAATCAGGGCAAAATTCGAAATGTTGTTATACAAGCATATTTTATATCTTTCCTATTGAATTTTGCCAATTGCCAACTTTTAATTGCCAACTATTCCCTTCATTTCTCCAATACTTTCATTAAAAATCTAAAACCTAAATTGGCATCAGGATTTTCATAGGTTTCTCTTGCCCTTATTTGAATGTAATTTTGTGTAGAAGTCCAACTACCTCCTTTGGATACCCCTTTTTGTGCTATCATTTCAGCCACATTTCCCGCACACTGATAAAGACCAATATCATTCGGAAAATAACTGTTTACGGATGCAGGATAGTAGGACCCATCTACTTGTCTGCTAATAGTGGAATCGCCATTGGGGTATTTGTAATAATAATTCATGAATGAATCTTTGTACAAATATTGCTCTTCTAATGGATTGAAATTTGCGAGATAATTTCCTTTGTTATTTCTGTAATAGGGGCCACCCCATGGATAGTCAGGATATTTTCTTTTTCCCATAGCAGCCAATTCCCATTCAGTTTCATTCGGTAGTTTAAATACAACTTTTTTGAATTTTCGATGAGGGTCTTGGTTGTATTTGTCAGTTAGCCAATCACAATAACGAACAGCCGATTCGTAGGCAATATTCACCACAGGAAATTGACTGTATCTTTCATAAGTTCCATACTGTTCAAGATAGTGATAACGCGTGTAATGTAACCAATTGGTTGAATGGATACTATCGGATTTGTTTTTTGATTCGCTTAAAAATAAATTATAAAGGGCATTGGTGGTTTCGTAAATAGCTATGCCCATGCTATCGTTAAAAAATGCAACTTGTTTTTCTATGGCTTTAGCGGCTATAGCAATTGGTTTTAATTTCGGATTGTTTTTGTAGGATATAATTTCAAGCAGGGGTCTAAATCCGACTGTAGATAGCGAAAGAGAATCGCCAAATGTAGTTTGTCTATCATCTATACTGGCATTATAAGCTGGACTATTCCAGTTGCCGCCTTTGGCAATGTTTTTTTGCTCCACCAGCTCCGAAACATTGCCGCACATGTTATATAAACCAAATTTGTTTGGCCAATAAGAGTCTACTGGTGTTGTAATAAAACCAGCATCATTTAATTGGCTTGCAATTCCAAACATATCTCCTCTATCTCTTTTTACATTCAATCTTATTTTCCCTTGGTCATTTTTCTTTCCATTCTCCCAACGTATTGTATTGCCTTCCCATGGATAAATAACAGTTTCAGGTAAACCGCCTCTAGCAGCTAACATCCATTCTTCTTCGGAAGGAAGGCGAACTTTTATTTTTTCAATATTAGATGCTTTAAATTCAGGCGTCTCCATTATCCGCTCGGCCATCCAATTGCAATAAGCTACTGCTTGAAAGTATGCAATGCCTACAACTGGGTAATTGCGATAGGCAGGGTGCTGAAAATAATATTTTACATAAGGTTCGTTAAATGCAAATCGACTTCTCCATACCAAAGTATCTGGGTGCATAAGCTGTGCAGTTTTAAAATCCTTGTTTTTGTTTAACCAGAACAGATATTCGCCATATCGAGCATTCGAAACTTCGGTTTCTAATAGGTATAAAAAATCGCCTTTAATTGGCAAAAAACCAACCCCAGATAGCAGTTTTAAATTTGTTTTGTTTTGGCAGAACACAAAATTAACTGAAAAGCATATCAAGTAAAATGTTAGATAAATTCGTTTCATAAAATAAACTAACGCAATACTAATTAAAAAATTACCAGGGTGGTGTATCTTTTTATTTTATAGGACTTAACTATTCTATTATAAACTTGTACAATAGGAACAGCATTGTATTATTGAAAAAATAGATTAACTTTGCACCGCAAATAACCATATTAACTATTTGCAATGGCTAAGCCTAATTCTTCCAAAATCAATTTCTCAACTAAAATCTTTTCAGACAGTCTAACTTTCGACGATGTCCTTGTATTGCCGCGTTACAGCGAGATACTGCCAAGAGATGTTGTTACAAGTACCCAACTGACCAGAAATATTCGAATCAATATTCCAATTGTGTCTGCCGCAATGGATACCGTAACCGATAGCAATATGGCTATTGCCATTGCGCGTGAGGGCGGTATTGGTATGATTCACAAGAACATGACCATTATGCAGCAAGCCAAGGAAGTTACCAAGGTTAAAAGAAGTGAGAGTGGTATGATTCAAAATCCAATAACCTTAACAGGCGAAGCAACTTTAAGAGATGCTTTGAAATTGATGAAGGATAATCACATTGGAGGTATTCCAATTGTCGACAGTAAGGGGAATTTATGTGGTATTATTACCAACCGCGATTTGCGATTTGAGAAAAATACGAGCAAGAAAATAAAAGAAGCCATGACTCAAAAAAGTTTGGTGACCAGCGAAATGGGTACCGATCTTTTAAAAGCAGAAGGCATTCTTCAGAAACATAAAATTGAAAAATTGCCAATCGTAGATAAAAAGGGGAAGTTAGTTGGTTTGATAACTTACAAAGATATTCTTAAAGTTAAAAGTCACCCAAAAGCTTGTAAAGATAAATTTGGTCGACTATTGGTAGGAGCCGCAGTTGGCATTACAGCTGATACTTTGGATAGAGTTAAAGCTTTGGTAGAAGCCGAAGTAGATGTTATTACTTTAGATACCGCGCATGGTCATTCCAAAGGGGTTATCACAGAATTGAAAAAAATCAAGAAGGCATTTCCTAAATTGGATGTGATAGTGGGTAATGTAGCTACGGGTGAAGCCGCAAAAGCATTAGCAGATGCAGGTGCAGATGCTGTAAAAGTAGGTGTTGGTCCAGGTAGTATTTGTACCACCCGTATTATTGCAGGCATAGGTGTACCTCAATTATCCGCAGTGATGCATTGTGCCGAAGCATTGCAGGGAACAGGTGTTCCTGTAATTGCCGATGGTGGAATTCGTTACAGTGGTGATCTAGTTAAAGCCATTGTTGCAGGAGCCAGCACAATTATGGCTGGTAGCTTATTTGCAGGAACCGAAGAAAGTCCAGGCGAAACAAGTATTTACGAAGGTCGTAAAGTAAAATCATACCGTGGTATGGGTAGTATTGAGGCCATGAAAGAAGGTAGTAAAGACCGTTATTTCCAAGAAGCGGAAGATGAGATTTCTAAATTGGTACCAGAGGGTATCGTTGGTACCGTGCCATTCAAAGGTAAGGTAGGCGAGGTGCTGTACCAGTATGTTGGTGGATTAAGAGCAGGTATGGGATACTGTGGTGCCGCAACTATCGAAGAATTGCAAACTGCACAATTTGTAAAAATAAGCAATGCAGGTATCAAAGAAAGCCATCCTCATGATATCAGCATAACGAAAGAGGCACCAAACTATAGCCGTTAATTTATATTATAACAAAGCATCCATAGTTTTGCAGCATATTTAATGCATTAAACGTCTATTTCTAAAATCATGAACAAGAAAACCATTATCTTACTAAGTGCGTTGGCATTAGTAATTGCTACTTTTTTTATCCTCAATAAAGATAATACACAAACGCTCAATACGACAGAAAAAGATTTTGGATTCAAATCGACAGATAAGATTGATAAAATCTTTATGACTAACATTCAAAGTAAAGAATTTGTATTGTTAACCAAAGTTGGGAAATCAGAATGGCGGTTGAATGATAAGTACGATGCAAGTACCCCTCAAGTCGATGCCATGTTTGAGACCATGCGTAAAATTCAAGTTAAGAAACCAGTAGCAAAAGATGTCGTCGATGCAGTGGTTAAGCAAATGATCATTAGAGGAACCAAAGTTGAGTTTTATGAGGCGGGTAAACTTTCAAAAGTTTTTTATGTTGGGAATAATACACCTGATGATTTGGGGACCTACTTTTATATGGAAAATGCAAAAGAACCCTTTATTTGCCATGTTCCAGGTTTCAATGGTTTTTTGGGTGGTAATTTCTTTACAAGTTTAGAGGCTTGGAGAAGCAAGGTAGTTTTTAAAACAAAGGAAGAGGATATAGCAGAAATTGATGTGGATTGGTTAGAAAATCCCAGTGCATCTTTTAAATTAGATAACAAAGGGAAAGAACCAATATTAATGATAGGCGCCAAGTCGCTACAAAATAATGTTGAGGTTAATTTAAATAAAATAAAATCATATTTGAAAAGTTGGGAGTATTTGTGTTATGAAGGGTTTCCGATTGATCTTGATCCCCATAAAATAGATTCAATAGCACATACCAAGCCTATTGTGATTCTCAAACTTACCGATAAAAATGGCAGAATTAAAACATTGACCGTTCATCGCAAAGGCCTCAAAGCGGATTCGTATCAACAAGTTGATGATGAAGGCAAACAAATGGCATTTGAAATTGAAAATTACTACGCATTTGTTGATGATAATAAAACTGAAATAGTACAAATTCAGGATTTTGTTTTCGGAAAGGTCATGAAACAAGTGATGGATTTTGAGCTTTCAAAAACAGACACTAAGCAATAATAAGAAAGAAACTCCTCTGTTCAATTGGTGTTTCGGAAATCGATAACTAATATTTCGGTTCCAAATTGCAATTAATTTTAGATTAGTTTAATCTTAATATTGTATTACTTAATCTCCTAATTTTCATACAAATTTACCCTAATTAACTAGCCTGTTATGGGTTACTTTTATTTTTAATGTAAGTGACTTAGGTTGTTGAATTCACTCAGTGTCTAAATTTTAAAATCACAATTAGGTATAAAAAACTATCATTTTAATGTAAAATGCTTATTTTTGCACCCTTAAAAAATAAAGAACTGTAATAAATTATATGAACAATTCAATTTTATACTTGGTCCCTGCTCTCGGAGTACTAGGACTAATTGTGATGGCGATTAAATCTGCCTGGGTAAGTAAACAAGACGCTGGAGATAAAAACATGCAGGAACTAGCAGGCTATATTGCAGATGGTGCAATGGCTTTCTTAAAAGCAGAATGGAAAGTGTTAAGCATTTTCGTTGTATTTGCTGCTGCTTTATTGGCGTATTCAGGTACAATTCATGAAGTAAGAGGGATGGAAATTCACTCTAGTTGGATTATTTCAATCGCATTTATTATTGGGGCGGTATTCTCTGCAACTGCTGGTTATATTGGTATGAAAGTGGCTACTAAAGCCAATGTTCGTACAACTCAAGCAGCCCGCACGAGTTTGAAACAAGCTTTGAAAGTTTCTTTTACAGGTGGTACTGTAATGGGCTTGGGTGTTGCGGGTTTAGCAATCTTAGGTTTAGGCGGTTTGTTTATTGCCTTCCTAGCAATTTTTGCCGACTTAGGTGAGAATACAGTAAAAACAGCTATCGAAGTCTTAACCGGTTTCTCACTAGGAGCGGAGTCAATTGCATTATTTGCGCGTGTTGGCGGTGGTATCTATACCAAGGCGGCCGATGTTGGTGCTGATTTAGTGGGTAAAGTTGAAGCTGGAATTCCTGAAGACGATGTTAGAAATCCTGCAACAATTGCAGATAACGTTGGTGATAATGTAGGTGATGTTGCTGGTATGGGTGCTGATTTATTTGGTTCTTATGTTGCAACCATTCTTGCGACCATGGTATTAGGTCAAGAGGTTACATTTGCCGAAGGCATGCAAGATGCTTTTGGAGGTATGTCTCCAATCTTATTGCCTATGGTTATATGTGGTTTGGGTATTATTTTTTCAATAATAGGGACTTGGTTTGTAACGATTAAGGATGATAAATCAAATGTTCAAAATGCTTTAAATTTGGGTAACTGGATTTCAATGGCTATAACTGTTATTGCTTCTTATTTTATTGTTATGTGGATGTTACCAGAAGGTGATATTGTTTTGCGTAGCGTTACTTTTACAAAAATGGGCGTGTTTATGGCAATTTTAGTTGGTACAGTGGTAGGTGCTATTATGAGTATCGTTACTGAATATTACACAGCAATGGGTAAAGGACCAGTATTGTCAATTATTCAACAATCTTCTACTGGCCACGCCACTAACATTATTGGTGGTTTAGCAGTAGGTATGAAATCAACTGTTATTCCTATTTTAACATTAGCAGCTGGTATTATGGGTTCATATTACTTCGCAGGCTTATATGGAGTTGCAATCGCAGCAGCTGGTATGATGGCAACAACAGCTATGCAATTGGCGATTGATGCATTTGGTCCGATAGCCGATAACGCGGGTGGTATTGCTGAAATGAGTCAATTGCCTCCTGAAGTTCGTGAGCGTACAGATAATTTAGATGCCGTTGGTAACACAACTGCCGCTACAGGTAAAGGATTCGCTATCGCTTCAGCTGCATTAACCTCATTGGCTTTATTTGCAGCCTTCGTAGGTATTGCTGGTATCGATGCCATTGATATTTATAAAGCGCCAGTTTTGGCTGGTTTATTTGTAGGTGGAATGATTCCATTTATTTTCTCAGCATTGTGTATTCAAGCAGTTGGTAAAGCAGCGATGGATATGGTTCAAGAAGTACGTCGTCAATTCCGCGAAATACCAGGAATTATGGAATACAAAGCAAAACCTGAATATGAAAAATGTGTAGCCATATCAACCAAAGCGTCTATCCGTGAAATGATGATGCCAGGAGCCATTGCCTTAATTACCCCTGTAATTGTAGGTTTCGTTTTCGGACCTGAAGTATTGGGTGGTTTGTTAGCTGGTGTAACTGTATCAGGTGTGTTAATGGGTATTTTTCAATCTAACGCAGGTGGTGCTTGGGACAACGCAAAAAAATCATTCGAAAAAGGTGTATTGATTAATGGAGAAATGTTCTACAAAAAATCTGAACCACATAAAGCATCAGTTACTGGTGATACAGTAGGTGATCCATTTAAAGATACTTCTGGGCCTTCTATGAATATCTTGATTAAATTAATGAGTATCGTTTCATTGGTAATTGCACCATATATTTCTGTAGGTGGTGGGAATTTAAATCCAATGGGCGACGATTGCTGCAAAGAGCAAATGGAAATGGCTTGTTGCAACGATATGGATAGCACCTCTCACATGAGCGGTAAATGCGATATGCGTGAATGTGCTAACATGACTAAAGAGCAATGTGCTAAAATGTGCGATAGCCTTGGTTGTGATTCAACAGAGAAAGAAATGTGCATGAGTATGTACGATGCAGATGGTAAATTTATAGGTATGGCTAAAGGCGGTGCTTGTTGCAAAGGGATGGATGCAGACCATTGCAAAATGGATAAAGACAAATGTGCCAAAGGTGATGCTTGTTGTAAAAATAAAGCTGCTATGGGACATGGTCATCAAGGTTGTGAAGGCGAAAAAGCCGGTGCATCAGCTCCTAAAGCATGTTGCAAAGACAAGAAATAATACTTCGGCTGACTTCGGTTCCGCTCAGTCGCCTTAGTTAAGTATTAAAAAAATAAATAATATTTCAGAAACCCCGTCCGCCACAGGTGGATGGGGTTTTTTGTTTTAGTCTAGTGCGATTCTTCAAACTATCATGTATTCTGCAAATGAACAAACATTACGGACGATATTATATTTTCAAGCAAGTTTAGTAAATATTAAATTTATTTTCATAATTTTGAATAAAAGAATTACCTATGGATATTCAGGTAGAAAAAAGCAAGTTGATTGAATGGCTAACTGCTGTTAAAGACAAGAACATCATTGAAAAGTTGAAATTTTTTAAAGAGAATTTGTCTGATATTGAAGATTGGTGGGAGATAATTTCTGAGGCAGAAAAGATGTCCATAGACCGCGGGATACAAGATATTAAGGAAGGTAAGGTATTGACCCATGCCGAAGTAATGAAAAAATATGGCAGATGAACCAGAGATTTTCTGGACTGCCGAAGCCAATCGAAATTTAGATCAGATTATTCTTTACCTTAAAACGGAATGGACTGTCAAGGAAATTCAAAAATTCATTCAAAAATTAAATAAAGCTGTTTTATTGATATCAAAACGACCAGAATTATTCCGTTTAACAAATCACAAAGATCAATTGAGAAAATGTGTTTTAAGTAAACATACAAGTATTTTTTACAAAGAAACAAACTCAAAGATATATATTGTTTCCTTGTTTGATAATAGACAAGATCCAAAGAAAATGGAGCACTAGTATTAGTATGCAATTTCAGGGTTTTTGCTTCCTCAAAAATGCGCTTTGTCGAAAACAAAGATAATAAACCCTTTCTCTGAATTTGTTTTAGAGGCAAATTCTCCAATTGCCAACTGATTTCTTTAACTTTGAATATTATAAAATTTTCAAATAACTTATTATATAAAAATCGAATCACACCCCTTACATGGAAATAAAAAGAGACCTACGCCTAGCGGTGCTTATCGATGCCGATAACGTACCATACGCCAATATTAAAGAAATGCTTGAGGAGATTGCCAAATACGGCACGCCTACCTTTAAAAGAATTTATGCCGATTGGACCAAACCAACTGTTTCGGGCTGGAAGACGGTATTATTAGAAAATGCCATTACACCCATTCAACAGTATAGTTACACCTCGGGTAAAAATGCAACAGATAGCGCTATGATCATAGATGCCATGGATATCTTGTATTCCAATAGAGTCGATGGATTTTGTATTGTATCTAGCGACAGTGATTTTACACGATTAGCCACACGCCTAAGAGAGGCTGGTATGAAAGTAATTGGAATTGGTGAGAAGAAAACACCGGGTGCTTTTATTTCTGCTTGTGAAAAATTTATATATGTAGAAATATTAAAGAAGAATGAAGTATTGGTGCCGAAAGAAGTCAAGGGCAAAACTGCCAAACCAGTGCAACAAACTAACAGCGGCATTGAAAAAATTAATCCAGCACTCATCAAATTATTAACCGCTTCAATCAATGATTTGGCTGATGAAAATGGCTGGGCTTTTTTGGGCGACTTGGGGAATCTGATTTTGAAAAAGCAAACCGATTTCGATCCACGTAATTATGGTTTTACTAAAATGTTACAACTCATTAAAAGCATCGATCAGTTTCAAGTTGATGAGCGCGATACAGGCAATAATAACAAGTTGGTGTATATTAAGATTAAATAGAATAGTGTTATGAATTATTAAAAGAAGATGAGTGTGAGACCATCTTATTTAAAGCTCAAAATTTATACTATGCTAACAGTTCTTCAATCGATCTTCGCATATATAATAAACTGGATGATGGCCAATGGATTTAGAATTATTTGATATACACTAATATGGAGGCATCTCTAAAATAGCTGAAGTTTTGTGGAAATATTTTAAAATAATGGAGTTACTGATTTAATTGAGGTAACTTTTAGTATCCCAATTCTTTTCAAATACTAAGTTAAGATAATAAATTTGTATGGATGAAGAAACTTAAGGAACTCATGATTTTAGTGATGTAATTAGTTTTATAATCAAATTGTTAAAATAACTGATGACTTTGTGCCTAGAAAATAGGGACTTCGAACAATCAATCTTAAGACGTGAAAAATAATAGTGGATATATTTGTCCACTATTAAAATAAATACTTATCTTTGCACCAGATAAAATAACAAATGTTCTCAAAAGCATGCGAATATGGTATTAGGGCAACAATCTACATTGCTGAACAATCACAAAATGACAAAAAGGTGAGTTTGAAAGAAGTGGCTCAGGCCATTGAATCGCCCGAAGCTTATACCTCGAAAATACTTCAAAAACTTTCACATAACAAAATCATAAATACCAATAAAGGTCCTACTGGCGGATTTTCGATAGAAAAACGGGTATTGGATAGCTTAAACCTAAGTAATATTGTTTTCGCAATAGACGGTGACAGTATGTACAATGGTTGTGGTTTGGGATTGAAACAATGCAATGCGAAAATGCCTTGCCCTGTTCATAATCAATTTAAAGAAATTAGAGACCAACTTAAATACATGCTTGAAACTACAACTATAAAATCATTAACAGTTGGCTTGGCAAATGGATTAACATTTTTGAAGCGGTAATAACAATTAACAACGTAGTGACAAATTTTATCCAATATCATTAAATTATGGATCCAAAAAATATACTTAGCGAATGGGGAATTATCATTACATTGATTCTCATTATTATTCCAATAGTGGTGGGGGCAATCATCATTATTATAAAAGCAAACGCTTCTATAACTATTTATCAGAAAAGAAAGGAATTAAAAAAGTTTATTGAGCATTTAAGGGAACTCAGTCCTGAAGAATCAGATAGACTAAAGCAGAGAAAAAAAGAACTTGAATTTACACTGTCAAATAATGAGTTAGCAGGAGAAACGGCTCCGATAGATAGCAAAGGTCTGATAAATAATATCAATGAGGTAGCAGCGCTTCGTTTTATTGAACAAAAGAAAAAAAGCCAACCACGACCATATATTGAGCCAGATTTAACCAAACTAATTTTATGGTACATTGGTTGCGCTGCATTTTGGTTGTTGTTTGGTACGACAATAGGTGAATACATAGGAATAAAATTTGTAGCTCCTGATGTTGACCATTACAGTTGGTTGAGTTTCGGCAGATTAAGACCTGTTCATACGAATGCTGTTTTTTGGGGCTGGGCATCCTTAGCGATGATGGGCTTGGCTTATTATGTTGTTCCTAGGGTAAGTAATGGGCCTATTGCGAGTGTGAAAACGGGTTATTATTCACTTATTCTGATTAATGCAGCAGTTGTATTTGGAAGTATATGTTTAATGGCTGGAATTAATAATGGTGGTGGTGAGTATAGAGAATATATTTGGCCGGTAATGGCACTCTTTGGCATTGGTGTATTCATATCATTGAGTAATTTTTTGAAAACCATCAGTAATCGAACCACCAAAGAAATTTATGTTTCCAACTGGTACATTATTTCTGCCATGATGTTTTTATTAGTAATTGCAGTAGTTGCTTATTTTCCCAGCTGGCAAACAGGATTAGGAGAAACAATTGTTCAGGGATACTATATGCATCAAGGTGTCGGTATGTGGTTTATGCTTTTTAATCTTGGCTTGATGTATTATTTTTTACCTCAGCAACTCAACAAACCCATTTACTCTTACAGCTTAGGAATCTTAGCTTTTTGGGCACAAATTCTATTCTATACACTTATAGGAACACATCATTTTATTTTCAGTGCCATTCCTTGGTGGCTGCAAACCATTGCCATTGTTGGAAGTGTTGGGATGATAATTCCTGTAGTTGCCGGAACAACAAACTTTCTAATGACTTTTAAAGGGTCGTGGAATAAAATTTCTGGTAGCTATACCCTTCCGTTTTACCTAATAGGTATTATTTTTTATTTTACAGGTTCGATGCAGGGTACAGCAGAGGCCTTCCGTTTTACAAACCTGGTTTGGCATTTCACCGATTTTACAGTCGCTCATTCTCACTTAACGATGTACGGTATTATTACATTTATGCTGTGGGGCTTTATTTACACTATTGTGCCGAGATTAACAGGAAGAGAACCATCCCAAATTACTGTAGGGGCACATTTTTGGTTGGCACTTATCGGCTTGTTATTTTATACCGTTCCTTTAATGTATGGCTCTACACTTAGAGGATTAATGTGGATCGACGGAAAGCCATTTATTGAAAGTGTGGAACTGATGGCCCCTTACTGGCTATGGCGTGCTATCGGGGGGTCTTTAATGTGGATTTCCCACCTATTATTTGCTTATAATTTTTATGTAATGGTGCGAAAAAAGGAAACAATTGAAATTCCAATATCTGCCATAGATATATTAAGAGCAAAAGCTGAATTAGATTTAAAAGAAACAATCAAATAAAATAAACGCAATGGAATTTTTCGATAATCATAAAAAATTATTCCCGACAGCATTGGGATTATTTGTTGGACTAACCATTATAGTTGCGATTCTACCTGCAATTAACAATCAGGAGAACAATGCACCGCTACCTGCATCAATACCCTTAACAGCCGATGAAATAGCTGGTAAATTAAGCTTTATTTCAAATGGTTGTGTTGGTTGTCATACCCAGCAAGTTCGAAATATTGACATGGATAAAATGTGGGGCAATAGGCCTGGAATAGCGGCTGATTATGCGGCCATAACCCGGACTGATTTTTGGAGAAATACGGCCACCCTTATGGGTACTGAACGAACGGGACCAGACCTTACCAATATAGGAAACCGGCAGTCAAGCCTCGCATGGAATTTGTTACATTTATATCAGCCAAGGGCGGTAATTGCAAAATCAATCATGCCTGCTTATCAATGGTTGTTTATTGAGAAAGATAGCCTAGAAAAGGGTGATGTTGAGGTAATTATTCCAGATAAATACAAAAAAGGGATTACTGGAAAAATAATCGCTAAGAAGGAAGCCATTCAGTTGGTTGCTTATCTTCAAAGTTTAAAACAAATACCACTACCTGATGGGAAAATACTGCCAGATTTTTTATATAAAAAGGAAATAAATCCCAAAGCAGTTAATACCAATACATCAAGCCTACCTGACGGTGCTCTGCTTTATGCAAAAAATTGCCAAAGTTGCCACCAAGAAAATGGTGAAGGTTTAAAAGGTGCTTTTCCTCCGCTAAAAGGAAGCCCAATTGTATTGGGTGAAAACCTTGAATTATATGTTACAATTATCATGCAAGGTTATGATGCAAGGCCTGAGTATTCTGTCATGAATGCAGTAGGAATAGCCAATAATTTAACTCCTGAAGAAGTGACTGCCATCATTAATCACGAAAAAACAAGCTGGGGCAATGCTGCCAAACCTGTAACGCCTGAAGAAGTAAAGAAAATTATGGATTTCATTAACCTAACTGCCAAAAAATAGAACAATGAAACTAAAAATATTACCAATTCTTTTGCTCTTTTTGTCAGTACAATTTGTATCCGCTTGTCCTGCATGTGAAAAACAACAACCAAAAATTACGCAGGGATTAACCCATGGAGCAGGACCTCAAAGTAATTGGGATTGGGTGATCATTGGCATTATTACTTTCATCACACTTTTGACCTTTGTATTGTCATTAAAATATTTGATCAAACCAAATGAAAATAATGAAGACCATATTAAACAATTAATTTTAAGCAACTAATAAGATGATAGAAGATAAAAGCAAGATAACTCTATTTGTTGATGACGAGTTAAAACCAATTGCAGAATTGGCTGCGCCGGTGCAATTTGAGCTGGATACCCGTAAACTGACAGACGGAGAGCATGTGCTTAAACTAATAAGTAAATCGCCAAAGGGAAGAGAGGGTATAAAAAAAATTAAATTTACTGTAAGAAACGGTCCTTCTATTGCAGTTGAAGGTTTAACCGAAAATAGCATTGTAGATGGCGTAATTCCTCTAATGATTCACGCTTATGATAAAGGAAATCAAAAGAAATTTGTAATCGAGGGAAGTGAAACCCCTCAAAGCGTGCCAAGTTGGTTATGGATTTTGCTGGTCGTTTTTTTTGGATGGGCTGCATATTATATCATTACAAACTATAGTATTTAAAAAATGGGAAGATGAAAAATGATATAAAAAACATAGCGGATATTGAGTTGTTAGTGGATAGTTTTTATAAAAAAGTACGCCAAAACGATTTACTGAAAGATATTTTTAATCATATCATTCAAGATAAATGGCCCCAGCATCTTGAAAAAATGGTACGTTTTTGGCAAACTGTTGCTTTAGAAGAGCATACCTATCAAGGTAGTCCATTTCTGCCTCACGCCAGATTACCCGTTTCTAAGGAACATTTTGATATCTGGTTAAACCTTTTTGACACAACAGTTGATGAATTGTTTATCGGTGAAAAAGCCACAAGAGTTAAATGGCAGGGAGCGAGAATGGCAGAATTATTTAATTCCAAAATAGAGTATTACAAAAGCAATTCAGCAATACCCTTAATATGACAACAGGAAAATACCCTATCGCAATAGCGGCCGCCTTTATATGGATAGGCTTTGTTTGTGCTATCAGTTTTATGGAAGCCTGGTTGAAATTTCGAGCACCTGGCGTTTCGATGTCTATCGGTATAGGTATTGGTAGATTAGTTTTTAGCGCGCTCAATAAAGTGGAATGGGTGATGATTCTTTTCATTACAATAAATTTTCTTTTAAAAAAGGAATTTATTTCAGGGGGTACAAGCTTGTTATTTGCCATACTGCTTCTCTTACTTATTTTACAAACTTTTTGGCTCTTGCCCGCATTAGATGAAAGGGCAGAACTACAAATAATATCTCGGGTAGTGGTCACATCCAACCTTCATTTTTACTATGTCGGAATGGAAGTTATCAAAGTTACTTTATTAGCCATTTTTGGAATTTTATTATTAAAAAAAAATCAATATGAAATCAGAGGAAATTATAAAGGATATTGAACATAAATATCAGCAATTGGGAGAAAACCCGGAAACTTATTTAAAAGGATTACTTCATGCTAAACCAATTAATTATTGGGATTATGTGGAGGTGGATACCCTACTCTCACTTCAAAAGCCACGAACGAATTTCAAAGACGAGGAAATCTTTATTATGTATCATCAGGTAACAGAATTGGTGCTTAAAATGATGGTACACGAAATTAAACAATTGATTTATGAACCTTTTGACGAGAACATTTGGATAGATAAACTCAATCGACTTAACAGATACACCGCCATGCTTATAACCTCATTTGATGTGATGAAATCTGGAATGAACTACGAAGATTACAATATATTTAGAAGCACGCTAACTCCAGCCAGTGGTTTTCAATCAGCACAATTTAGATTGATTGAAATATATTGTACCCGATTAGAAAATCTTATCAATGAAAAAGGGAAACAAAGGCTTGGAAACAACCCAACTACAGAAGAATATTTTGAACAAATCTATTGGACAGATGCAGGTTTAAACAGGGAAACCGGAAAAAAAACATTAACACTTCGTCAATTTGAAGATAAATATTTAGATCGCTTTATTGCTTTAGCAAACAAAACAAAAGGAAAAACATTAGAGGATAAAGTTTTGAAAGCTGACAATTGTTCGGATAAGTTAATTGAAAAATTAAAAGAATTTGATCATTTATATAATGTAGCATGGCCATTGGTGCACCTGCAAACAGCCCAGCATTACTTAGATAAAAAAGGGGAAAACAAAGCGGCTACCGGAGGTAGTGAATGGAAAAAATACCTGCATCCCCAATTTCAACACCGTAAATTTTTCCCGCATCTATGGAATTCGGAGGAAATAGCCAACTGGGGAATTAACAATTTATAAAAGAAAACAAAATGAATATTCAAGAAAATCAAATTATCGGGAAATTAGTAGCTAAAGACTATCGGAGTGCATCTGTATTCAAAAAACACGGAATAGATTTTTGTTGCCAAGGCAACAGAACTATTTCAGATGCTTGTACAAAACAACATATTAATCCTCAAACTGTATTGAATGATTTGGAACAGGCCATGCAATTTCAAACCGATCAAACAACCATATTTACGGCATGGCCTTTAGACTTATTGGCTGATTATATTGAAAAAAAACATCATCGGTTTGTCGTAGAAAAATCTATGGAAATTAAGCCATATTTGGATAAAATTTGCACGGTTCACGGAGCACGTCACCCCGAACTATTTGAAATCAGCAAAGAATTCAATGCGGCCGCTGCCGAATTAGCGGAGCATATGAAAAAGGAAGAACTAAATATATTTCCATTTGTGCGTCAATTGGTCAAAGCAAAATACGAAGGTTTAAAAATGGAGGCTTCGCATTTTGGGTCAATTCAGAATCCAATTCAAATCATGATGAACGAGCACACAATCGAAGGAGACCGTTTTAAATTGATTGTCGACCTAAGCAATAATTATACTCCTCCGGCAGATGCTTGCAATACTTACAAGGTAACATTTGCTTTGCTTAAAGATTTTGAAGAAGATTTACATTTACATATTCATTTGGAAAATAATATTTTGTTTCCTAAGTCAATAGATTTAGAAAAAGAATTAAATGCCGGGTAATATTAATGTCCATATGGCAAGGTTATACCATTCTCCTTTTTTACATGGTAGTTATCGTGTTTTAGTTGAAAGCCTGTGGCCAAAGAGTATTAAAAAAAGTGACTTGGAGTTTGATGAATGGGATAAGGAGATTCCACCATCGACAAAACGCTGGAAGCATTCTGATCGCGAAGCAGAGTGGTTGAAGGAATTTGCAAAACAATATGAAGAAGAATTGAAATTCAAGACAGCCCAACTAAACCGAATTATTGAAATCGCAAAGGAAAAAGAAGTTACGTTATTATATACAGCGATGGATCTTGAAATAAATTACACGGTTATTCTAAAAAAATATTATTAAAAAAGCATGACAACCCATTCTTATGATACCGTCAGTGAAGCTATAAATGATCTCGCAAATAGGGGCTACACATCAGATCTCAAACTATTAGTAGGTGAAGAATGTTTAATCTGTAACAAAACTGAGACCAAGCTTTCGCCTAATGAATTTGAAATTGATGAAACGTATCGTTTTGAGGGGAATTCAGACCCTGGTGATGAAATGATCGTATTTGCAGTTTCATCTTTAATGTACAGTATTAAAGGAATTGTTGTAAATGCCTATGGCGCTTATTCAGATACAACTACAGATATGCTCGTTGCGCTCCTTCATAAGCATATTAATGCTAAACCGATAAAACGGAATACATTATTTCACCCACTAAGCCGCGAGCACCATCATGCATTGTTACTCTGTTGGAAAATACGGTTAGGAATTAAAAAGAATGTGGAAATAGGGCGTATAAAAAGGTATTTAGATTGGTTCTACCAAAAATATTTACTCCCTCATTTTAAGGCTGAAGAACTCTTTTTATTCCCTATTCTTGGAGATGAGAACAAGCTGATTAAAAAAGCGCTTTCAGAACATCAAAGCATAAAAATATTATTTAAAGAAAATACGGTCTCAATCAAGCATTTTACCCAAATTGAAAAAGAGTTGCATAGCCACATTCGTTTTGAAGAACGGGTTTTATTCAATGAAATTCAAAGGATAGCTACTTTAAAACAATTAGAGGCAATGTATATCGGCCATTCTGAGGAGAAATTTTGTGAGAACTTGTCTGATCCATTTTGGGAATAATGGGCAATCCTATTCATTTTACCGTTATTGAGAATAATTCAAAACATGAGATACAAACTTATGTTGGTGAATACAGAAACTTAATGTGTTTAATAATTGATAAATTTTATTTCGATTGTTTTGGCGAATGCGGTGGCATGGGAAGATGTGCAACCTGTGTCATTAAAATCAGTGGGCTATCCGGAAATTCAATTAGAAAAGAAAGAAACGAACCTGCTACATTGTCAAAAATGGGCCTCGAGGATGCCAATATTCGTCTTTCTTGTCAATTATTAATTACCCAAGATCTAGATAGTACGAAAATAGAAATTTTGGTGTAAGGCAATTGTTTTAAGCATAAACTGATCGTAAAGCGGTTTTTAGTCCCCATATTTATGACATCGCTTTCCATTGGTTTACTTATTTCGCATAACCATTCTTGGGATGCTTGATACTGGCAAAAATGCAAAGTGCTTTATATCGCTTTTGAATTATATCTTTAGAATTAAGATTAAATAGGATAGGTTCAAAGTAGCGTTTTCATAAGATTTTATTGCCAATTGCCAATTAAAATATTGCCAACTGTTTTTACCAATTGCCAATTAAAAAACTGCAAACTTTCCTAAAGCAGCTCTTTCACAATATCATCATTGCTCAACCCTTCGGCCTCAGCTTTGTAATTTTTTACCAAACGATGTCTCAATACATTGTATGCCATCGCTCGCACATCCTCAATATCTGGAGAAAGTTTGCCATTCATCAAGGCGTGGCATTTAGCTCCCAATACTAAAAACTGACCAGCACGTGGTCCTGCACCATAACTAATGTATTCATTTACCTTGGCTGTAGCCATAGCGGTTTGCGGTCTTGTTTTGCTAACCAATGTTACGGCATAGCTCAATACATTCTCGGCAATGGGCGCTTTTCTTACTAAATCTTGAAAGGCCAGTATCTCTTGAGAATTAATTAATTTATTGGTTTGTACCTTTATATTCGAAGTCGTGTTTCTTACAATGTTTATTTCTTCTTCAAAACTCGGATAGGTTAGTGTAAGATTCAACATAAAACGGTCTAACTGTGCTTCTGGCAAAGGATAGGTTCCTTCTTGCTCAATAGGATTCTGAGTGGCTAAAACAAAAAATGGATGGTCAAGTTGATGGGACTTCCCGCCCACAGTAACACTTCGTTCTTGCATTGCTTCTAACAAGGCAGATTGGGTCTTAGGTGGTGTCCTGTTAATTTCATCTGCCAAAATAATATTCGCAAATAAGGGTCCACGTATAAATTTAAATTGACGGGTTTCGTCTAATATTTCATTACCAGTAATGTCACCTGGCATCAAATCGGGGGTGAATTGTATTCTATTAAATTCTAAATCCAAGACATCAGAAATAGTTTTAATTAATAAAGTTTTTGCCAATCCAGGAACCCCAACTAACAAAGCGTGGCTATTGCAAAACAAGGTTGTTAATACGCCATTTACGGCGTCATTCTGACCAACAATGACTTTGCCAATCTCATCCTGAATTTGTTTGTAGGAATGGGTAAATTTTTCTGCTGTTGCAATATCGCTCATAATAGTAATTATCTTTTAACTGTTAACCATTCATCAATAAACCCACAATTAAGGTAATGCGAACTTATCGAAATATACATATCTTTTCTTTTTTTGACAGCCCAAGTATCTAACTCTGCCTTTTTCTTAGCTTCCAATGCCATGGCTTGTATTCTTTGCCAATCTTGTTCCAAGTTAGCAACATGCGGCTTAGTCTCCGATTTTAAAAATAATATTCTATAATATCTGGTGCCATCTGGCGCATATCCAAATATTGGTTCACTGTATTCTCCTGGTTTTAATATGCCAATTGCTGCCGACATTTCTTTATCTAAATAATCGTAAGGGATTTTCTGTGTACCTAAATTTGGATCTGTAAAAAAGCCACAATTAGCTTTGGTCTCATCATCCTGACTGTAATCTTTAACTGCTTTGCAAAAAGAAATGGTGTCTCTGCGCAACCAACCAAGGATAGTATCCATTTTGTTTTTTACGATTTCTAAATCTGATTCTACAATTAAAGGTGATATTAAAATATGGCGAACAATTAAACGCTCGCCTCGCTTGTCTATAATTTTTAAAATATGATAGCCGTACTTTGTTTCTATTATTTCTGAAATACTGTCTTTTTTTGTTTTGAAAGCAGCGCGTTCGAATTCGGGAACCATGTCATTCCTTCCAAACTCGGGCAACAAACCACCACTGCCTTTACTGCCTGGATCTTTTGTATATAAACTTGCTAGTTTAGAAAAACTTTCACCATTCATAATTCGCGTTCTTAATAATTCGATTTGTTCGTGTGCGATCTCTTTTGACTCAGGACTAAAAACAGGTTTAATAGCAATTTGCGCTACCTCAACCTCTGCAGAAATAAATGGCAAACTATCTACAGGTATTTTTTTGTAGTAATCGCGTACTTCTTTGGGTGTTATCTTTACATTGCTTTGGATTTTTAATTCCATTTTTTCAATCAACATTTGCGATTTTACCTTTGGTCGCATTTGCTGCTTGTATTCACCAATACTCATTCCTAAATAACGCTCTAAATTAGCCCTGCTATTCATTTGTCTTTCGAAAAAACGAAGGTTATTATCCATCTTATCTTCAACTTCTCCATCATCAATGGGCAAACTATCGACACCTGCTTGGTGCACTAGCATTTTATCGGTTAATAAGCGTCTGAATATGGCGCAACGCAATTCGTCTGTTACAACTATGTCAGGATCTATTTGAGAAATCAAAACGTCTAGTTCTGACCGCAATACTGGCGTATTCCCAACAACCGCAATCACTTCGTCTATTACCATTGGCTCTTTGGTTTGCCCACCTAGGTTACTAAGTGACGTTAACATGATGAATAGCAATGCGAAGTATTGAATGGTCGATCTCAAATGGTCTTTTAATTTTAAATTATACAATGTTTTGTTCTTTAATATATTGGGTATAGTTTCACTTCTCCATCTTTCAACGCTTTTTCAACCAGTTTATTTTGAGTCTTTTTTAGAAATTCTAATTTGCGCTGGTATAGCAATATATCTTTTATTTTTTCGCGTTCAAATTCAATTGGTGATATGGTATTTTTTATTCTAAAGTCTATAATGTAAAGTAAATATAAGGTGCCATTTTCTTCTATGGTTATAAACTTATTGTTGCTCAGAAATCGCTGTTGATTATAATTTTCATTTAGAGGTATTTCTTTGATGATATCATCTAGATATAGCCAATTGTCGTCAAGGTAAAAATTATCCGCTTGTTTTTCGGCAGTTAAGCGCAACAAAGAATCATTAAGGGTACTTCGAGTTTGCATTAGATTTTTAATCTTACTTAGGTCAGGACTGCTTTTATTGACTTTTACGTAGCGTATTTTAACAATGTTTTTTTTCAACTGAAAGTTAAACAGGTTGTTTTCATAAAACGTTTCAATATCGCTTTCAGTTACTCCGGTGTCTAATTTTTCTTTAATCAGTTTTTGTTGGTATTCAAATATTAATAAAGATGCGCGATAATCGTCAATTAATTTTGATTTGTCTTTTTCGGCGCTTGTTAAACTTTTCTCGGAGGCTTGTAACATCAATTGTTTTTCTACCCATCGGTTGATGTATTGTTTTAATAAACTGGCACTATCGCTTTCAGTTAATTTTTGAAAATAATCAATGGGAATGTCACTTTTCAATAAGGTTCTACCACCAGCTTCAGCTAAAATATCATCGTTTTTTGCCTGTACTTTAGGTTTGCAACTAACAAAGATAAAGAACAGGCAAATTGAAAAATATTTACTAAAGCGCAACAACATTAACGGGTCATTCTATTTTTAAAGATGTTGTAGTTGGCTTGATCAACCGTAATAGGATACTTCACCATCAAAGTTTCTAACCAAGCTTTTTCAAGAAAGTTTTGATAATCACTTGTAATAGGACCTCTAGCTTCGTTTAAAGATTTTTTACCAGATGGCAGGAATTGGTGAACTTGAATAACAACATAGCCTCCTGGTACTTTCATGTCTTCAAATATCAAATATTTAGTATCTGTTTGTCCAGTTTCAAATAACATGTTAGCATAATTATTGTCGCCTTTTTCAAATTTACCCGCAATAGGGTTGGCAATATTTAATGGGTTTTTTCTATTGTATTTTCTAACAATTGAATCAACTGTTAAGTTAGCTTCTAAATCTTTTTTAACGCCATCTGCTACTTCCTTGGTAGCGCATCTGAAAATAGTAGCATCGAATCTGTTTTGGAAAGTGTATTTGTTAGCATTCTGATTGTAAAAGTTTTTCAATCCGGTGGTGTCTTCTACGCTCTTGGTCCATACTTTTTTATCCGTTAAGGTAAATAATAAAATACCTTCTTTGTATTCTTTATAGAGTGCTGCAAACGTATCGTTTATATTTTCTAAGTCATTTTCGTAATAATCCATAACCGATTGTATTTTAAAATCTTTGTAAGCATTGGCAATAACCGCAGAGAGATTATTTGATGCAGATGGTTTATCCATTTGTGCTAAATATTTTCCGAAGTCTTTTACTGTGAAAACTTTTTTCTTAGTCGTTAAAGTAAACAAGGGTTGTTTTGCCAATTTAGCAAATTGCTCTTTACTGATATGGTTGGCTTGGAATTTATATAATCCATATAATAAAGAATCGTTAATTTCTGGTTGGTAAGCATTTAATGCTTTTGGATTTTCTTTAACTTTATAATATTTAAGCGCTCTGTTATATACAGCCAATGTGTTTCTGTATTGGCGACTGTCTCTGCTTATTTTAGTTAAAATATTGCCTCTCATGTCTTTCAATGAAGCCAATGGTTTTAATGATATACGTTGAATAATATGAAAGCCAGCAGGTGTTTGTATAGGCTGTGAATAAGCCCCATCGCGGGATAAACTAAAGGCAGTGGATTTGAATTGTTCTGGCAAACGCATACTGGTCATTGAAAATGGAGGCAATTCGCCATTTTTAGTTGCCGAAGAAACATCTTCAGAATATTGTTGAACCAATAAGTCAAATTTTTCACCAGCAAGTAGTTTTTTATAAACCTCATCAATCTTTGCTTTTGCCTCTGCGACCTCATCAGCACCTGGATTAGGGTTTGTTTGAATCATGATGTGTTTAACAGTCATATCACCCATTGTTGGTCTTCTGTCTACCACCTTTAGGATATGGTAACCAAATGGTGTTCTGAATACATTAGAGACCTGGCCAACAGGTGTTGAATAGGCTTGGTTTTCGTATTCATATACCAATTGAAAAGCCGTTGCAAAACCCAAATCACCTCTGTTATCCTTCACAGATGGGTCTTCGCTAAATGTTTCGGCAGCATTTGCAAAATCTAATTTTCCGCTAACTATATCATTTCTCAATTCATTTAAACGGGCAAATGCCTTGAGGGTATCCGCAGGTGCGGCATCAGCAGTTACTCTAATCAAAATATGACTGGTTCTAACTTCATAGCCATAGCGATCGTATGCTTCTTTTACAAGTTGCTCGTTCACCACTTTGTCTGTCAAATAAGGCTTGGCTATTTGCTTGCGATAGGTTGCCAATTCGCTTTTAAATCCTTCGGTCGTATCTATGCCTTGATCGAAAGCATCTTGAACTTTTAATTTAAATTTTTTGTAAAGTTCTAAATAATCATCGACATCTTTGGCCGTGTGCTTAGTGCCTGGTTTTTCATTTTTGGTAAAACCGTGTTCAAATTCTTTAAGGGTTACTTTTTTGGTGCCGTAGGTAAATAAAGTGCTGTCTTTCCCTTTTTTTTGTGCATTTGCGAAGTTGGCTATAAAAAGCGCCAATGTAATAATAACAAAACGTTTCATTCAATAGGTTGATTTTAAAATAAGGATACAAAAATAAGGAATTTAGATTTTAAAAAATAGTAAATCGACAAGCCCATTCAAATTGTGGCTAAAGACCCGTAAACAGAGCGTTTCAGGCTATATTATAGTATTAATAGCAAGTCCAACTATTCGGTTTACTAAAATATGACTAAATTTTTACTGTGAATTATTGTTTTATAAATTTACTAAAAAACAAGTTTTCACCTTTTTGAATTTGAACCACGTATAGTCCCTGAGACAAGAATTCTGTAGGAATTGTAAGTAGCCCTGTTGCTTCACTTACATTTTGCTGATACACGCATTGACCTTGCAAATTATATATTTTGACTTTGTCATTCGTTTTCAAAGCTAACTTTATATTTAATAAGTCGTTAACTGGATTTGGATAGATATCAAAGGATTGATTTGTAAGTATTGAATTTAGGCCTGTATTCAGAACCGTGCAATATGCTGTATTGGTTTTTCCAACATACTGATTGTCGAAGAAAACAGCCGCTGTATTCTTAACAATATAACCATTGTTTAATGGTTTCATTACAATTTTGAATCCAATATAAGATCCACTATTCGGGTTTTCGAAATCCATTAAAGGATTAGCCGCTAAATTGATATTTGGAAAGTGCCAAATAATAATGCCCCGATTAGAATTGTTAGGGTCTGTCGCCAATTCAGTATAATAAGATTTGTTGCTACCTGTTTCTTCAATATATGACATGTCTAGATTTAGGTCTAAAGTGTCAGTTATTATTGAATTATAGACCATGCTTGATGAATAATTGTTGAAACTGATGTTATAACGTATGTCACGGTTACTCATTGTAAGGTAACTCACAGAGTCGCCGGGATTTGGTGAAGGATATATATCTTTTCTGAAGGGTGAATTCTTATTGTCGATATACTGTTGTATTGAATCGTTATCGTCGGCAGGATAATCGTTGATCGCAGCAGCAATAGTTGCGGAAGCGCTGGCTTGAAGAGGCGCATTGTCTATAAAAACTGTGTCATAAGGCACTCCAGAATAAAAATAAGTGCGTCTTTCGCCAGGTTTTAAATTGGCATAATTCCAAACAACCTTTGATGCTGTTGTACTTTGATCTTGACTTGGCTCATAAAATGAAGAAGCTAATAAGGGGTTCTTTTTCAAATTTATTTGACCAGAAACGATATTGGATCCTACATTTTCACAAGTAATAAAATATTCAGTGCGTTTGTTTTTAATCACCTGAGTACCTTTTGGCGCTGAAATAATCACACGCACATCATTGATATTTGTTTTTCTTGTAATTGGAAATGATACGCTGTCTAAATAATTTTTAGTGTAATTCTTGAAAACAGTATCAAAAGCACAATTACTCGGTTTGAAATTTCGGGGTAACTTAATATTAAAAGATATTTTAAAATTTAATGGTATAAAGAGAAACTCTGCCATGCCAGCTTCATTGGTTATCGCATAACGATTCAGTGGAGTGCTTAATTTTATAAACTGCCTTGGTAAAATACGCTCATTTTTATCTTGAATACAATTGTTGTTTGAATCTAAATAAACCTTAACAGTTGTTAAAACAGAGTTTTTATAAAATCTTACGACATGGGTGTTTTTATTCCAAATACTCAATGGTTTTTGTGCCGATCCAATTGCAATTAAAGAACCTCTGCCGGCTTCAATTGATTTAGCACCAGGATAGTTGTTGCTAAAATCTTCCCAAAGGCCACTTGTGGTATTATAAGCCAATGTAGTGCGTGGCACCTTGCTTCCCTTCAAATACCCAATTCCGTTAATCCATAAATCGTTTTCAAAAGTTTCAATTTTATTTAACCGCACAATCGAATCAAAATTTGATTTTAAGTCTATGAAATTATTTTCAATTCTGTAAATTTTGCGTTCTTTTCCAAGTAAGCCGGAGCCAAATATAGTCGCACCTTTAATTGCCAAATTGTCGATAATAACGGGAGTATTTACAAAAGTATCATAGTCTTCACTCAAGTGGTGAACAAAAAGTGAATTAGATTTTTTGCCCTTTATACTTGTAAAAGTGCCTGATAATGCAAGCAAGGTGTCAGTAACTGCTAAATCTATAATCGGTCCATTGGGCATGCAATCTTTGCAGCTAAATACTGGTGAAAAATCTATCCCATTATAGGCAACTAGATAAGGAACAGAATCTTTACTGGCCGTTACAGAATTAAAATTGCCGCCAATAATAAGTTTTTTGTTAAATGTAACTAATGAAAGAACCGTTGGTGTGGTTTGATTATTGCGCCTAAATTTTGAAATAGCGCCCCAGTTTGTTCCATTAAATCGAATGACAGAGGAATATAGCCCATTGTCGAATGTGAAGTTTCCCCCAACATAAATCTGATTCGCATACAGCTTGATTGTTATTATCTCCGCAGTTTTATTTAAAATCAGAACAGGTAATGTACTCCAGTTTCTGCCATCATATTTAGAGACTATCCAATAGGATTTAGATGTATCCTCCGTATATTTACCGATAGTAAAAATTAGAGAATTATCAATTGTAAATGCCACTGGTGTTACCGGTATAGAATACTCACCCTCTGGAAACCAAACCTGTGCTTTTGCATTAGTTGCAAAAAATTGTAAAATAAATACAATTAAAAAGGGTGTAATTTTCTTCATCTTGAAATTAGTGTAACAAATATAATAATTTAATTGAGAGACCATAACCATATAAATACTCTTTAGCATTGAACTTACTGCTATTATTGCTGTAGGCGTATTGTTTGGCAGAGAAATCGGTGTCGTAACGGTTCGTAACACTATAGCACCCATAAATATTTGTTTGTAGCACAATGTTGGAATTCAATTTTCGCTGCAACCCTATGTTCATTGAAGGACTAAAAGCAAACTTTTGCTCTGCATTTTTAAGATAACTGTAATGGTACAATTGGTTATTCGCAGGATTTAACATCCTTGTGCCACTTGCTTTTACATTAATTCCTAAAATTCCACTTATGCCTGTTATTAACTGGGTTTTTGTATTCAGATACCAGAAATAATTATAGTTAAACGGGATGTTTATTTTTTTAATCGTTAACTGTTGACTGCCACTAATTGTAGTATCTCGTTTATCTCCAATTGGGAATTTGCCAATTAGCACTGTGCGGCCAGGATTCCAAACTTCCAAAGAATCCTGTATTTGAAGCACATAACTATAATTCGAAGAAAAACGCTGTTCAGTGTATTGAAACCCGCTTTGAAACTGACTATGTCCTTTTTGCATACCTGCTACAAAGCCAATTGCCATTTGTATACTAGGTTTGTCTGCATTGTTTCTAATATTATTATAGCTAGAGGGATTGGTGCTACTCAAGTGTCTAGAGGTATAAACAAAATCGGTACCAATACCTGCAAAATAATTCAATGGTAATTTAAAAGGAGGTTTTTTGATTTTGGTTTGGTCTTCTTTCTTTTTAGAAGAATCTGTCGGTACAACATCAGCCACAGAGCCACCAGTTCCTTTGTTAACCTCTGCATCCTCAACGGGCTTTTCAGAAACTGTATGTATTTCAGTTTCAGTTTGCTGAGTTTTATTTTGGATTAGACTTGGCGCTATTTCTTTTGCAATTAAAGGAATAATAGTAGAAGGTGTGGCAACTTTAGCAACTTTATTATATACATTAATGCTAGCTGGTTCAGTTACATCTGGTAAAGTTTCTTCTTTTAATAAAGGGTTTACTAGCGTACTTTTATTTGAAGTTAGTTTGTCCAATTTTGTTACTTCATTTTGTTCCGCCTGTACACGCTTAGAACTTAATATTGTTTTATTTTCTCTTGCAGAGATCTTGTTTACTTTACCGTAGGTTTTTGTAATTGGCTCAGAAGTTTTTGTAATTGGCTCAGAAGGTGTAATTTCTTTTTTCAGAGGTGTAATCCTTTTTGGTTCAATTTCCTTGGTCATTGGTATATTGAAAGCGCCTTTGCTATATACATTGTCTAATATAGAAATAGAAGATGAAGTTTTATTGATGGGTGCAAAATAATGAACGGCTACTCCTATGAGCGCGCCTATTACAACTATATTAAGCCAATACCACCATACTAATTTTTTCTTTTTGCCGTTTTCTAATTTATCCTTTGTGGCTTGCCAGTCAGAATCAGTAACAGCTATTTCAAAATCTTTAAAAGCATCTTTAGCATATTCAGTAGGTAATAAAACAACAGTTCTATTCGTTTCTTTTTCTAATCTTGCCGCTATGCCTTTCCAATCTAAATTGGTAACGGGTATTTCAATTTCTTTTAAATGAGTTTCAAGCGTATTTTGATTGCCCATGGCTTGAACTATTGCCAACTTGGCTTTAATCATTTGCCAATCAGCATCGTTTACTGGTATTTCGAAATTTTCAAAAGCATTCGATGATGTAGTGTTCTCCCCAACATCTTTCTTAATCGTGTCGAAATTATTTGAGGATACAGGTATCTCCAAGTTTTCTAAGCCCTTAGCAAATAATTGATCAATATGTATGCTCGTTTTCGACAATTTATTTTAGCCTATTGTTTGTTCCAATTTTATAATTTCCGTCTTTAAATACGTGCGCGCCCTATTCAACTGCGATTTGCTGGTGCCTTCGCTAATCCCTAATATTATGCCAATTTCTTTATGGCCCAAGCCATCAATAGCATACATATTAAAGACCATTTTGTAACCTGCAGGCATTTTGTCTATCAATGCCAATAGTTGGTCTTGACTTAATTGCGGAGCCTCTACATATTCTTCTTCGCCACCATCATTAAAATAATAATCGTCACTTACAAATTGTACTTTGTTTAATTTTTTGACGCTATCTATGGCAGTATTCATCATAATTCTCGTAATCCAAGTATTAAAACTACTTCTCCCTTCATACTTATGTAAATTGGTGAAAATTTTCACGAATCCATCCTGCATAGCATCCTTGGCATCATCTAAAGAAACTAGATAACGTCTGCAAATTCCAAGCATTTTCGGACCAAAGAGTTTAAATAATTTCTCTTGCGCCCAGCTCTCATTTGCCTTACATGCCAATATTAATTCATCAATATCGCTCAAATTTTAGTTTTAATTCTATAGGTTAGTCCTTACTTTTATCAAATGGTTGCATCAAAGTATGCAATATTTTTATTTTTACCTAAATTTGCCATCCTTATTATGCATTTGCCCGAAACGATTAATTCGCCCATCATTCATACAAATTTAAGACAATTGTACATAGAAAGCTATGGTTGTGCCATGAATTTTAGTGACAGTGAAATTATTGGTTCCATTATGGCCGAGCATGGTTTTGAATTCACCAACGATGAATTTAATGCCGATGTTATTTTTTTAAATACATGTGCCATTCGTGATAATGCAGAACAAAAAATACGCGATCGCTTAAAACACCTTCGCGGCAATAAAAAGAAAAACAAGGAACTAATAATAGGAGTGCTGGGTTGTATGGCCGAGCGACTGAAAAGTAAATTACTAGAAGAAGAAAAATTGGTCGACCTAGTGGCTGGTCCAGATGCTTACAGAGATTTGCCAAAATTAGTGGCAGAGGTGGAAGATGGAAATAAAGCCATTAATGTTTTATTAAGTCGCGAGGAAACCTATGCAGAAATTTCGCCTTTACGTCTTAACACCAATGGGATATCTGCCTTCGTAAGTATTATGCGTGGTTGCGATAACATGTGTTCATTCTGTGTGGTGCCTTTTACCAGAGGTCGCGAGCGCAGTCGTGATGCCGAAAGTATTGTAAACGAGGTAAAAGTATTAAGCGATTCAGGATATAAGGAGGTGATTTTACTCGGTCAGAATGTCGATAGTTACTTGTGGTTTGGCGGTGGTCCTAAGGTTGAATTTAAGAATGCTTCGGAAGATGTAAAGGCCAATGCCGTTACTTTCGATCAATTATTAGAAATGGTTGCCCTAGTAAATCCTAGTATGCGCATTCGTTTTAGCACTTCGCATCCCAAAGATATTTCAGATGAGGTATTGTTCACTATGAAAAAGTATGACAATATCTGTAAGCATATTCATTTGCCAGCACAGAGCGGAAGTACACGTTTATTAGAAGCTATGAACCGCACATACAGTCGTGAGTGGTACATGGAAAAGCACCGCAGAATATTGGAAATAATGCCCGACTGCAGTATTAGTTGCGATATAATATCAGGTTTTTGCAGTGAAACAGACGAAGACCACAAGGAGACTTTAAGTTTAATGGAAGCCTGTCAGTTTGAGTTCAGTTATATGTATAAGTATAGCGAACGACCGGGAACTTTGGCTGCTAAAAAAATGACTGATGACGTACCTGAAGAAATAAAGTCTTCGCGACTAACAGAGATTATTTATTTGCAAAGTAAATTGTCTTTAGAAAACAACAAATCTTATATTGGAAAAACAGTGCGGGTATTGGCAGATGGCTTATCCAAGAAAAGTGATTTGGATTTAACTGGTCGCAATGAACAAAATGCAAAGGTAGTATTTCCAAAAAGTACTTATAATATTGGTGATTTTGTTGATGTTTTGATAGAAAGGGTTACGACAACTTCTTTGATAGGGATAGCTGTGGATTAAATGGATTTGATTCCCATGGTTTCACTAAATGGGAATAATTGAAATTCAAGTCATTAATTAAGAGATTTTATTTTTTGTTTGCATTTGCTTTTCAAATTGGCAATGTTTTGATGTTTGTTATTTTCTAAAATCCGGTAAATTGTTAATATTTATATCCAAACACCTAGCCCAGGATTAGTTAATTTCTTCATCCGCTCATATCCAACTTTTGCAAACCATTGATTAAGGGGTTCTGCCTTTGGGGAATGGATAGATTGAATCATTCGCAATGGTTATGGAGTATCTCAGCAGTCCGCAGCGTATATCTTCGGTTTTCTGTTGTACGATTTTTTTCATACAACTGCCTACCTTCTAATCTTAATTTCTTCTTTAAATCTGTACAATACCTTTTTGGAATTGAACTATTGGTTAAACTTTTAAACACATCAATTTCATGAAAAAACCATTGTTCTTTTTTGTGATTCCAATAAAGCTTTACTTTTTTGCCTTCAAATTATTGAATATTATTCATTTCATCACAAATCAAATATAATCAATTTTCAAATTTACACCTATTATAAAACTTGATTTAGTAGTTGAATTTCTAACTATCTTAATTATCGCTCTCCAGCAACTGAGAAAAATACCACTTTCTCTTGCCAATTGCCAACTGCTAGTTGCCAACTTCCTTTTGTCAGACTGAGCCTGTCGAAGTCTGAGCCTATCGAAGTCTAAGCTTATCAAAGTTTACCTTTTCTACTCTCAAAGTATTGAAGATAAAATTCAATGCTTATGCCTTATTACAAAAACTATTTTAAAGACTTCTTAGATGAGCAATTAACCGATGCCCGTTTTTATCAAATTGTATACTTAAGTATATTTTTTATATATGGTGTACATACGCTGCATTGGGATTTTAATCTACTTATTGTTGGAGCAATTATTGTCACCGCTATAACCACACAAATACTTAGTTGTTTTGTGTTTCATAAATCTTTTGATGCTATAAAAAGTGCTACTATTACCGCCCTTGGATTGTCCATTCTTTTAAAAACCCAGTATTGGCAAGTCGCTGTATTAGCTGCTTTTATCGCTATTATTTCTAAATATTTATTAAGAATAAATGGCAAGCATATTTTTAATCCTGCTAATGTTGGTTTGGTCTTAACAATCTATTTAACCAAAATGGCATGGGTCTCACCTGGTCAGTGGGGCAGTAGTTTGGTTCTCTTGTATTTCATTTTTGCTGCTGGCAGTATTTTGCTGTTAAAAGTTGGAAGAATGGACACAGGTCTGGTTTTCTTTTTTACCTATGCCTTCTGTCAGTTCGCTTACAGTTCGGCATATTTAGGATGGCCCCTCGATTTTACAATTCATAAATTAAGCAATGGCGCCTTGGTGTTCTATTCATTTTTTATGATTACGGATTCGAGTACTACGCCTAATCATCCAAAAGCAAGAGTTGCTTGGAGTATTTGTATTGCCCTGTTGGCTTTTTACTTTTCCGAATTCAAATACATGAATGGAGCACCAGTAAAAGCTTTGTTTCTTATTTCCATGGCCACCCCATTATTAGATTACGCGTTCAAAAGCATACGCTTCTCATGGAAACACTCTCTCAAATTTTAATATTCTCAGCTCACCAATAACCAATAACCATATAGCAGAGAACTTCATTACATTTCGTTCACGCTATATGGTAAACCAATAACCAATAACCAATAACCTTCAAAAAATAATGAAAAATCTAATAACAACCTTCGGACTATTAATAGTCGCCATTCAATCTTATGCATTCTGTGGTTTCTATGTGGCCAAAGCTGGGGCCAATTTGTACAACAATAAAAGTGAAGTAATTTTGGTAAGAGATGGTCGCTTGAATACACTTACCATGAGCAATGATTTTAAAGGTGATGTCAAAGATTTTGCAATGGTAGTGCCTGTTCCCGAAATATTGCGAGAACGCGATATAAAAGTGGTCAATCGCAGTATTTTCGATATGATAGATGCTTATTCGGCACCACGCATGGTAGAATATTACGATGACGATCCTTGCAATAATCGAAAATATAAAAAAATGTTAATGGATATGGCACCACCTATGATAGTGCTTCCAAAGCAGAAATGATGCAAGATAGGGCAATGGGCGTTACCATCGAAGCCAAATACAGCATTGGAGAATATGATATCCTGATTTTATCGGCCGAGGAAAGTGGTGGATTGGAAACTTGGCTCAAACAGAATGGATATGCACTGCCCGAAAATGCGAAAGAAGTGTTGCAGCCATATATAAAGGATAAATTAAAGTTTTTTGTAGTAAAAGTAAATCTTGAGAATAGTAGGAACACAGGTTATAATTATTTGCGTCCAATCCAAATTACTTACGAAAGCGATCGATTTATGTTGCCAATACGATTAGGAATGGCTAATTCCAGGGGTTTTCAAGATTTGATAGTCTATGCATTTACCAAATCAGGTAGAGTTGAGTGCACCAATTATAGAACAGAAAAAATGCCAACAGACAATCATATTCCAACTTTTGTATTGAACCAATTCGACTCATTTTACATCAAGGCCTTTAATAAACAGTATATAAGACATAATAAGAATGCAGTTTTTTTAGAATATGCATGGAATGTCACACCGAGTTTTAATGGTGTCAAGTGCGATCCCTGTGTTGGCAATCCACCTATGTTAAGTGAATTCCAAGAAGCTGGTGTTAGTTGGTTAAATGGCAATCCGAATGCTTCGGTGTTTTTTACGCGAATGCATGTAAGATATAGTCGCGCTGAATTTCCGCAAGACTTAATGTTTCAGGTAACTCCAAATACAGAAAATTTCCAAGCACGTTATGTAATAACTCATCCAGCCACAGATTGCAATTGTAGCGAAGGACGAGAATATTTGCAAAAATTGGAGACAAGAAAGGTAATGGAAGTGATAGAGTATTGCCGACTAACTGGCGATAAGGCCAAGAATTATGTTTGGTATGCACCAGCATTAAAGGCGTTGGATAAGGACTTAGGTACGCGTTCAAGCCCTGCTATCATTAGCACATCGAACGATACTGATGTGCTAAACAGAATGGAAGAGAGAGCAAATACTAGTTTAGGGGCATTAGAAGAACCGAAGGGCACTAAGTGGCAAATAGAACCACTGCTTCTTTTATTATTCCCTTTAAGTTTGTTATTATATGCATTGATTCAAAAGAAAAAGGTAGAATTATAAAATAGTTTTCAGCGAGAAATGATTTGGTTAATAGTGATGGAGAGTATTGTTATCATTGAGTAAATGGCTATGAAGGTTGCGAACCTTTCCGTTATTTTATTTGCTTTAATTCAAAAATATTAAAAATAATTGAAGATATATTTGCTAATGTAAAAACTAATCTTACCTTTGCACTCCTGTTCTGAAACACTGTAAAATAAATTAGACACAAGCTCTAAAAATCTTTTGAAATTTTTAAAACTTTTTTATTGAAATGTGAAAACTAATCTTACCTTTGCAGTCCCTTTTAGAAAAAGGAAAAGTTC